>WQRP01000099.1 GCA_009786675.1 Treponema sp.
GTTACCAGGTTGTAGGCCGTGCGAATCGCGGCTTCCATTACGCCACCGGTCGCGCCGAAAAGCGTCCCCGCGCCGGAGTACTGCCCAAGCGGGCTGTCGGCTTCCTCGTCGGCAAGGTTAAGGATGTCGATGCCGGCCTGCTTGATCATGCGGGCAAGCTCGCGGGTCGTGATGACGATGTCGACGTCGTAGCCGGAATCCACGCCCAGGAATTTCCCCGCGGCCTTCATGTCGTCATTGCGGCGGGTCTCCCATTTTTTGGCGGTGCAAGGCATGACCGCGACCGAGTACACCTTTTCCGGCGCGACCCCGGCCGTCTTCGCCCAGTAGGCCTTGACCATGGTGCCGAGTATCTGCATCGGCGATTTAGCCGTCGAGAAATTGGGGATCATGTCCGGGTAGTATTTCTCCAGGTAATCCACCCAGGAAGGACAACAGGTGGTGATGAGCGGAATCGCCCCGTCCTTGCCCTTACCTTCCAGGCGCTTGAGAAGTTCCGAGCCTTCTTCCATAACCGTAAGGTCGGCGCCGAAGTTGGTGTCGAACACGGTCTTGAAACCAAGCCTTCGCAGCGCCGCGTAGATCTTCCCGGTTATAAGCGTGCCCGGCTCCAGGCCGAATTCCTCGGCAAGGGCGACCCGTACCGCCGGGGCAATCTGCACCACCGAATGGAGATCGGGGACGTGCAGCGACTTCCAGACGGCCGCCGTGTCGTCCCGCTCGTAAATCGCGCCAACGGGACAATGCGCGGCGCACTGCCCGCACTTGATGCAGGGGCTTTCGCCCAGCGGGATGTCCGCCGCCGCCGCAATCTTCCCGTCAAACCCCCTGCCCAGGAATTCCAGCGCCCACACGTTCTGCACGTCCTGGCAAACCTTGACGCACCTGCCGCAGCGCACGCATTTTTTAGCGTCCAGGACAATGGCCGGGTTGGAATCGTCGATGGGAATATCGTTAACGATTTTTTCGTAGGGAACCTCGCGTATGCCGAACTCGGCGGCAAGGGTCTGAAGCTCGCAACTGCCGCTGCGGGCGCACCGCAGGCAGTCGTCCGGGTGGTTGGAAAGGATCATTTCCATTACCACGCGCCGGGTCTCGACGATCTCGTCGTCGTGGGTAACCACGTCCTTGCCCGCGAAGCCCCCGTCAACAAGCGTGGTGCAGGCCCTGATCAGCTTGGGGCTTCCGCCCACGCGCACGATGCAAAGGCCGCACGAACCCCAGACAGGAAGATCCGGATTGTAGCACAGCGTGGGAATGATTATGCCCGCCTTCTTGGCCGCCTCGAGAACCGACGTCCCCTCCTGGGCCTGGACCGGTATGCCGTTTATCGTAAAATTTATCATCCGTCTTGCTCCTTTTTAGCTCCGCGCAATCGCGTTGAATTTGCAGGCGGCCACGCACTCGCCGCACTTGGCGCATTTCGACTGCTCGATAATGTAGGGCGGCTTCTTGAACTTCCGATCCGGATACTCCACGTCCTCGACCAGGATGCAGTCAGCCGGGCACTTCTTGACGCAGATGCCGCAGCCGGCGCACTTCATAGGATCGATGACAAACCGCGTCAGGTTCTTGCACTTGCCGGAACGGCACTTGCGCTCGTGGATGTGCTCCAGGTACTCCTCGCGGAAATTCTTGATGGTGGACAGGACAGGGTTCGCCGCCGAGCCGCCGAGCATACAAAGGCTGGCCTTCGTCATCGCCACGCTGATTTCCTCCAGATGGGCAAGGTCGGCCTCCTCGCCGTTGCCGTTGGCGATTTTTTCGAGCAGGCGCAGGATCTGCGTGGTGCCGATGCGGCAGGGCGAGCACTTCCCGCAGCTTTCCTCGACGCAGAACTCCATGTAGAAGCGGGCGACGTCCACGACGCAGTCGTCCTCGTCCATGACGATCATGCCGCCGGATCCCATCATGGAGCCATTGGCCGTGAGCGTCTCGAAGTCGATGTGCAGGTCAAGCGAGGCCTCGGTCAGGATGCCGCCGGATGGCCCGCCGGTCTGGACGCCCTTGAACTTCCTGCCGCCCCTTATGCCGCCGCCGATCTCGAAGATGATCTCGCGCAGGGTCGTCCCCATCGGCACCTCGACCAGGCCGGAGTTCTTGACCTTCCCGGTAAGCGCGAAAACCTTGGTCCCCGGGGAACCCTTGGTTCCCATCTGGGCAAGGTACTCGCTGCCCTTGACCATCTTGCCGTCCTTGCCCTTGACCGCGTCAAGCATGATCAGCGGGATGTTGACGAAGGTCTCGACGTTGTTGATCAGCGTGGGCATTCCCCAAAGACCCTTGTTCGCCGGGAACGGCGGCTTGGGCACCGGCATACCGCGCTGGCCCTCTATGGACTTGATAAGCCCGGTCTCCTCGCCGCAGACGAAGGCGCCCGCGCCAAGGCGAATCTCTATGTCGAAGTCGAAGCCCGAGCCCAGGATGTCCTTCCCCAAAAGCCCGTACTCCGTGGCCTGGTCCAGCGCGATCCTAAGCCTCTCTATGGCCAGCGGGTACTCGGCGCGGATGTAGACGAAGCCCTGGTTCGAGCCGATCGCCTTGCCCGCGGTAATCATCCCCTCGATGATCGAGTGGGGGTCGCCCTCGATAAGCGAGCGGTCCATGTAAGCGCCGGGATCGCCCTCGTCCGCGTTGCAGATGACGTACTTGGCCTCGCCGGAGGCCTTGCGCGTGAACTCCCACTTCATCCAGGTGGGGAAGCCCGCGCCGCCCCGGCCGCGCATACCGGAGACCTTCATCTCCTCGATGATCCGCTCCGGCGTCCAGTCGAACAGGACGTGCTCAAGACCCTTGTAGCCCTCCCGCGCGACGTACTCGTCTATGCACTCCGGGTTGATCGCGCCGCAGTTGCGAAGCGCGACCCGCACCTGCTTCTGGTAGAACTGAATGTCCTCGATCGCTCCGGCCGGCTTCTCGTGCCCCTCGTCCTTGTACAGAAGCCTGGTGACCTCGCGGCCCTTGACTATGTGCTCCGAGATGATCTCGGGCGCGTCCTCCGGAACCACGTCCACGTAGAACGAGTCCTCGGGCAGGACCTTCACGATGGGCCCGCGCTCGCAGAAGCCGAAGCAGCCGGTCTTGACGATCTGCACCTCGGACTCCCTGCCCTGGCTTTTCGCCTCCGCGATTAGGCCGTCGAAGATCTCGATCCCCTTGTTCGACTCGCAGGCGGTGCCGGAGCAGACCAGAATGTAGTGTTTGTACGCCATCTTTCCCCCTTTACGCTTTCATAATGTCCACGGCGGGACGATCCAGGATGCGGCCATCCAGAAGCTCCCTGCCGATAACGTGCTTTTCGACGATTTCCCTGGCGACCCCGGAATCCACGTTGCCGTAAATGATGGCGGGCATACCCGGAACGATAACCTCGACCGTCGGCTCCGAGTGGCACAGACCCATGCAGCCCACCTGGCGCACCATGACGGTGTCCACCAGCTTCCTGGCGTCAATCTCGCCCAGGAAGGCCCCCATAAGTTCCCTGCCGCCGGCGGCGAGCCCGCAGGTCCCCATCCCGACGATGATCTGGATTTCCTTGCCCTCGACGTCGCGCTTGCGCAGCTCGTTTTTTTGGGTGTCCCGCAGTTTCCGCAGTTCATCCAAGCTCATTTTAGCCATTTCAGCTTCCTCCTTCACGGCTTTTTCTATGTGATAAAAACGTGGTTACTCGTCCTCTTCCAGCGAGCGCAGGTACCTGTCAAGCAGGACCAGCGCGCCCGCGTCCCCAAGCCCGCCCAGGGCGTCCGCAATCTCCGTCTTGCGGACCTCGTAGTCAAGCGGCGGCCGGCCTTCCCTTTGCCTGAACCGGCGGATTACGACCTCGTCCGCCCCCTCGAACGCCAGGACCGTGCGGAACATCCCGGGCACGTCGCCCTCGGGCGGCATGTCCACGTTGCCGGCGTCGAACCACGCCGTAACGGTGGTCCCCACGCCCTTTTCCGACCGCAGGTCCCAGCCCCCGCCGGACTGCCCGGCGGCCTGCGCCAAAAAGGGCAGGCCCAGACCGACCCTTCTGCGCGGGTGCTTGACCCCGTCCGTCACGAACGGATCCGCCGCCCTCGCCAGCTCCCCCGGCGACATGCCCCTGCCGTCGTCCCGGATCAGAAACCGGAACTCGCCCCCGGCCTCCCTTAGCTCCAGCTCGACAAGCCCGGCGCCCGCCTCGAAGGCGTTCTGGGCGACGTCGGTTATCAGGTCGGCAAGGGTAAAGTGCGTGACGGGCTCCTTGGCCGGCCCCTACTCCGGCCTGAACTTGGCTATAATGCCGGGCACCATGTCCTTGGACAGCTTGCCGAAGGTCTCCTTGCCGACCGTAAGCAGCGGCGCCAGGCCGCAGCAGCCGACGCAGCGCACCGGGTCAACCGAGAAAAGACCGTCGCCGGTCACCTCGTCCGGGCCAATGCCCAGGATGCGGCGGGCCTCGTCCATAAGATCCTGCCCGCCCTTTAGGTAACAGGCCGTGCCCATGCACACGGAAATCTTGTGCTTGCCCGGCTTCTTGGTCTTAAAAAAATGGTAAAAAGTGATGACCCCGTATATCCTGGCCAGGGGGATGCCGGTAAGCCTGGCAAGCTCCTCCGCCGCGGGTCGCGAGATGTAGCCGAAGGTCTCCTGCGTCTGGTGCAGAATCATGATGATGCTCCCCGGCTTGGACTTCCATTCGTCGATGAAAGCGAGCAATTCCTCGGTAAACGTGTAATCCGCCTCAGTATTTACGTCTGCCATGCGGCCCCCTTGTTTCTTCAGGTGATGTTTGTTATATACTACCCTATTTCGCGGCGTCTTGGCAAGTGCCCGCGACCGCCCGCGGCTAGCGCCATACGACCTCGTAGTGTAGGGGCGTCTCCAGCACCAGGACGTCCAGGAGCGGAATCGCGAACTCCGCCCTGCTGCCGGAAAAGGTGCCACCCCGGACGCTCTGTATCGGCCCCGGAAAGTCTATCCAGGCGCGGATCGTCGCCCCGGATATCTCCTCGGCTATGCCCGTGCCGTACACGGCGCCCACCAGGAACAGGTAGTCGTCCCTGGACATCACCTCGCCGGTCGCCACCGGTGCCATAAGGGCGGCCAGGTAGTTCGCAATGTCCGGGGAAATCAGGGCAAGGACGTCCCTTCCCGAATCGAGGTCCAGGCTGGCGGTAAAACGCCCCCCGCCGCCCGCCGCCGGCTCGAAGGTGATAAAGCCCGCCCCGCCGCCGTACAGAAAGTCGCCGATATGCGAAACCAGGACCCGCCCCTCGATGGATACGGGGGAGGTGTTGCCCAGCGACACCGACGCGATGCCCGGCGCGGCGGCCATGGATTCGGCTATGGCCGCCCCGTCCAGGATGGCGGTCCCGGGCGCGATGCCGGCGGCGGCGGCGAAACCCGTGATAAGGGCGGCCATTCGCGGCTCCAGGGCGCCGAAAACGCCCAGGTCCGCCCCGCCGTCGGACCGCAGCGAGCCGCCGACCTGCGTCGCGCAGGACGAAAAGGCCAGAACGACGAGTAACAAAGCTACGGGGATTTTGTTCATGCCATAGTATAGTACATTTTGGCCGGGCTAGGCAATCGGGGCGGCGACGACGACTCCGCGGAATAGGCCGCCGGCACCGAACGGGAAAATGAAGCCATGGAATGGTGCAACTCCTGCTTCGGCCCCGCCCGTGGCCATTTGTTGCCCCGTTGTTCTTACTTTTACCCTGGGTTGATTCCGACCCATTGACATTCCCCCGCCTTACGTATTACAAACATAACTATGATTGGCGACAGCCGTATTTACGCCTGTTCTCGTTTTCGACACGAAAGCAATACGCTTACGAGTGAAAAACATCGGGCTCCCTTTGCCCTATCGCCCACAGCGACATCTACCCCCCCCCCGAACGTAAGCTAAACAGTTTCATTCGAAATCATAGATACCCAACCAAAACCACCCTCGCCCAACGACGGGGACAAAACAGGAGAACCACGACATGACCAAACTACGCCCCCTAACTTCCATAATCACCGTATTAACCCTGGCCGCCGTCCTTTCCGGCTGCCCCATGAACGGCGCAGAAAAAGCAAACGACCAGAACACTGCCGACCTTAACAATGCGATTGTAGAGGGCCCGACCAACATTTCCCATCAAAACGTTGACTTCGTCATCCAGGGTGGTGTTACCCAGGGACGT
>WQRP01000100.1 GCA_009786675.1 Treponema sp.
GCCGTCCCCCCCCCCCATGTTCTACCTGTACGGCATAACCGGCTCCGGCAAGACCGAGGTTTTCCTGCGGGCGGCGCAGCACATGCTGGACGCGGGAAAATCGATCATCTACCTGGTCCCGGAAATTTCCCTGACGCACCAGACCGCCAGGCTTGTCGGCGGCCGGTTCGGGCCGGCGGCGGCGACGCTCCACTCCGGAATGACCCCCAGCGAAAGGCTCGCCGAGTGGTCGCGGATCAGACGGGGCGAGGCGCCGATTGTGGTGGGGCCGCGAAGCGCGGTGTTCGCCCCGGTGCGGAACCTTGGCATGATCGTCATAGACGAGGAGCACGACGGATCCTACAAATCGGGCAACACCCCCCGCTACCACGCGCGGCAGACGGCGATACGGCGATGCTCGGTGGAGGGGGCGAAACTGGTGATGGGTTCGGCGACGCCCTCCGCCGAGGCCTGGAAGCTTATGGCCGACAGCGCGATCAGACGGCTGGATCTTTCGCTGCGCCTTTCCGGCGGGGCCATGCCGGAAATAAAACCGGTCAGCCTGGAAAGGACGGGGGGCTGCCTGACGGCGGAACTGAAAAGGGAAATCCGCAAGACGGCCCTGATGAAGCGGCAGACCATACTGTTCCTGAACAAGCGGGGCTTCGCGCATTTCTTCCACTGCCCGTCCTGCAACTACGAGCAAACCTGCAAACGCTGCTCGGTGTCGCTTACCTGGCACAAGAGCAAGGGCCGCGCGCTGTGCCACTACTGCGGGTACTCCGAGACGCCGCCTGAGTCCTGCCCCAAGTGCGGTTCCCTGGAGGCCGGCTACCGGGGATTCGGCACGGAGATGATAGAGGAGGAGGTGCGGCGGACCTTCCCGGACCTGCGGGTACGCCGCGCCGACGCGGACGCGACGAGCAAGCAGGGATCTCTGGAGGAAACCCTGGAATCGTTCAGAGCCGGCATGGTGGACATTCTTCTGGGAACGCAGATGGTGGCCAAAGGGCTTAATTTCCCCGGCGTGCGCCTTGTCGGGGTGGTGCTGGCCGACACGGGCCTGCACCTGCCCGACTTCCGCGCGGCGGAGCGAACCTTCTCGCTGATAGTGCAGGTGGCCGGACGAGCCGGGCGCTACTTCCCCGACGGAAAGGTAATCGTGCAGACCCTCCGCATTGGGGATCCGGTGATCGACAGATCCTGCGCCGTTGACATCGACGGCTTTTTCGAGACGGAACTTGTCCACCGCAAGGCCATGGACTTTCCCCCCTATACCCGCCTGATCCGCCTAAGCGCAAGGTGCCGGGAGGAAGCCAGGGCCGACGCCGCGATGAAACGGCTGGCCGACATAGCCGCCGAGCTCCTGCCCCCCGGAGCCGACATGCTGGGCCCCGCCGAATGCCCCATAGGCGTCATCAACAGGAACCACCGCCGGCATGTTATCCTGCGGGGCAAGTCGATGGGGGCCCTGCACGGCGCGGCGCGCATCGCGCTGGAGCGCTACGAACAGGGGCGGGACGCGAGGGTTTACATAGAGGTGGACGTGGATCCGGTAAGCCTGCTTTAGGCCCCTACTCGCCCATTACGCGGACGTGGACTTTCCGCGTCCTGGGGCCGTCGTACTCGTTGAACCATATTCCCTGCCAGGTTCCAAGCAGCGGCCTTCCGTCCGTGACAATCAGCGTCAGCGAGGCCCCAACAAGGCTGGACTTTACGTGCGCCGCCGAGTTGCCCTCGCCGTGGCGGAACTCGCGCCTGTCCGGGGAAATCATGTCCAGGGCAAGGCCGGCGTCGCGGGGCACGTCCGGATCCGCGTTCTCGTTTACCGTGACGGCCGCCGTGGTGTGCGGGGTGAATACCACGCACAGCCCCTCCCGCACGCCGGAATCGGAAACGGCCTTTCGCACCTGGCCGGTGACGTCGATCCAGTCTGTCCGGCCGCCGGTGCGGACCGTGAACTCCGAAAGGGACACCATGGCTACACCCGCGCCTGCACGGCCATGATTTCCATTTCCTCTTTTAGCCGGTTTATGTTTTCGATGATCTCGTTGTAGCCTTCCTTGACGGCATCGCTGTGGGTGTAGACCTCCCGCATCGCCGAGGTTATCACCGAGCCCTCCGCCGAAAGATTGTTCAGGGTGTTGATAAAATTCGTCATGGCCACGGCAAACCCGTCGATGTACCTGGACATACCGTCGATAAGCTCGCTGGTGCCGCCGGAGCGCCTCGACGTAATGTTAATCCCCTCGATAATGTTCGACAGGGTCTGGGATATGCTCCGCGAATTTTCCCTGGTGGTCTCGGACAGCCTGCGTATCTCGTCGGCGACCACCGCGAACCCGCGCCCGGCCTCCCCCGCGTGGGCCGCCTCTATGGCGGCGTTCATCGCCAGAAGGTTGGTGTTGGAGGCAATGGCCGAGATGATCTTGATCGCCGACGCTATGCCGTCAACCGACTGCGAGATGTCGTTTACCGACCTGGTGGTCTCCAGCATGGATTCCTTCCCCTTGGCGGCGCTGTCGATAAGTCCCTGTATGGAATCCTGTTCCCGACGCGCCAGATCCGACGTGCTCAGCAAGGCCTCCCTCATGCCCTCCGCGACCTGGGAGCCACGGCTCATTCCCTCCAGGTGCTCGTCCAGGCGATCGAGAAGCTGCTGCGTCATGCCCTGCATTCCGCCGAGCATGGAAACGGCCTTGTTAATCTGCTCGTTAAGCTGCCGGCGAATCTCCTCCCTTGTCTCCTCCACGACCAGGGCGTTGTAATGGGTGCAGTGCTCCGGCTTGTTAAGCCCGTTGAAAATCGCGACGGCCATCGACTTGCATTTCATGTAGCCGCACGCCGTGCAGTCGTATATGTCGTCCGGGGAGTATTTCTTGAGCGTGCGGTATACGTCGTTCAGCTGGTTCTCGGTCGGCTGCACGATGGCGAAATTGCCGGACATGTCCCTGTACTCCCTTTTGTACAGGCCGGGCCTCCAGTACCTGCCCAGAACCTCGTGGTATTTTTTAAGCGCCTTTGCCGGGTTCCTCGGGCCGTCCGCGCCGACGGTTTCCTCCAGCCTGGCCATGCGCTTGCGGATGGGGCTTTCCAGCTCGTCCAGCGGCACGTCGTCGTTTCCGGTGCCCGGGCCGCCGTTGCAGCCCTTCTCGCAGTTCAGGCAGTCGATCAGCAGCGGGAATTTCATCCCCGGCGAGTTGATGAGCCTTGCGACGTCGTCAAGGTAAGGATAGACGGCATGTATCCCCTCTATTTTCCGGGTCTGCCGCCTGATGCCCGGAACGAACCTTTCGATTGTGTCCAGAAGCCCGCCGGGGGAGGAAAAGCCGGCGGCCCTTTCCGCCGCCACGCCCTCGTATTCCACGGCGGGAAACGAGTCCAAATCGATCTTGTTCGTGGCCAGGTATTTCTTAAGAAGAACCATGGTAACGTTGTATTCCCCAAGCCCGGTCTCGTCGAACTCCATCCGTTTCGCGACGCAGGGGGAAACCACCGCGATCTTGTGATCCCGGTACTGGGGATAGTACTCGCGAATCATTTTAATGGTATGCAGCATCGGGCTGTCCACCGGGGCAAGGAAGGGGATAAGCTCGGGCCGGTAGATTTCGATGTACGTTACAATCGCGGGGCAGGGTTGGGCAATCACCATGCTGGGCTTTTTCTTTTCTATGTAGTCCAGGTAGGACAAAATCGTAAGCTCCGCGCCGAAGCTTACGTCGAACACCGTGTCCACGCCTACCGACTTTAGGTAGCCGTTCAGGCGCAGGTATGTATCAGGGAAACAGGCGACTATGGCGGGGGCGACTATGGCGACCATCTTGTCGCCCCGCCGCAAGTCGCTGAAAAAATGCGGCGTGTCGTCCACCGGCAGCCTGGCGCCATGGCTGCACACGTGTATGCAGTGCCCGCAGCCCAGGCAAAGGTCGTGGTTAATAAGAAGTTTTTCCTTGGAGCCGTCCGTACAGTACTTAACCGGGCAGGCAGTAATACACGCATGGCAGTTTATGCACTTTTGCTCGTCAACTTTGACACACGCCGTGAGCGCCGCTTTTCCCATAATTCGTCCTCTCTAATTATTAGGGTGCCGTCACTTTACTATAACCTACAGGTGCAACAATGGCATAGATTGGGCGGAAACGTCAACAGCAAAAAAACGCGGTTTTTCCATGAAACGTCTAACGTTCCTTTTGAAACAATACTCTTTGGAGGCATTCGAATATAAAATAGACTTTTTTCGGCATCCATACAGTAAATACATGCATTACGTTGTTTCGTATTGCGTCCCTTGTAGAAACGCAGGCGAACCGCTATACTATGGGCAATGAGCCAAGTATTTTCGTTGGTGTTCCTGCTTACGGCAGGCCTTGGGTTGCAGGCGGAAAGACTTCCCGAATGGATGATCCCCCTTAGGGAGGCGGTTTACGAACAGGTGCTTACGGTCGAGGAAATAAAGCCGCTGTACCTCGCCGCAAGCGCGGCGGCAAGACGGTACGCTTCCGGCGCGGACAGGTACGTCGCGTTGTCCCGCGCCGAGTTCTTTATGGGACGGGCCCTGCTTTTCGAGGAACGCAACCCCGAGGCCAGGATCCACTTCGCCGAGGGTCTTAGGCTTGCCGAAATCGCCGTGGAAACAGGCCCAAGCGCGGAGGCCTGGATCCTGCGGTCGGGAAACCTTGGCCACCTTATACAGGCGGACGGCAGGACGACCTTCGCCATGGCGAACGGTCTTGACGTGGAAAGGTTCGCCAGAAACGCACTGGAGCTTGACCCCAGAAACGCCGCCGCCCAGCAAACACTGGCCGCCCGCTTGGTTTTCGCCCCGCGCCCCTTCGGCAACATCAGGCGCGGAATCGAAATGATGGAGGCGATCCTGGAAAACGCCGACGTGGAAAGGAACGATATCTTCAACGTGGCCGTGTCGATTGGCTGGGCGCACGTCCAGCAGAGGAATTTCAGCGAGGCGATACCCTGGCTTGAAAGGGCGGTGGAGATCTTCCCGACGAACCAGTTCGCCACGGAACTTCTTGAAACCGCGGAGGCCGGCGGCGGCGGTAGGAGAAGGTCGCGGTAAACCATTCGGTCAAGGAATTCGCCGAGGCGGGTGCCACGACTTTTTCCGGGGGCAGATGCAACGGGTGAAGGGGCTTAACGACTGACCCGATTTTGGCTAGTCGTGGAACAGGCAGAGTCCAAAAACGGTCTTCGCGCCGCCTTCCCTTAGCGCGGCGGCGCAGGCATCCAGCGTGGAACCGGTCGTCATTACGTCGTCGATAACAAGCGCGGTTTCAGGCGCGCGGCGCACGGGCACGATTCGCCCCCGCAGGTTGGTTCTGCGGCTTTCCCGCCCAAGCCCCTTCTGGCTTTCCGACGGCAGGCGCCGAAGGCAGCGGCTAACTGGGAGCCCGCCGGGTTTCCTTTCCAAAAGCCGCGCCAGGTATTCGACCTGATCCCAGCCGGTTTTACGTACCCTGCCCGGACGCGGCGGAACAGGCACCACGGAAATTTGCGAAACGGGATCCCCGGATTTCGGATCCCGCGAAAAGGCGCCGAGCCCCAGCAACTCCAGCATTTTTTCCGCGAAAAAATTCCCCAGAGCCAGGTTCCTGCCGAACTTGTACGCGGAAAGCAGTCTTTGGTATTTGCCCATGTAGGGAAACAGGACGCCGGCGCGATCCAGCGCGGCGCCGCCCGATCGGCAGGAAAGGCAGCGCTCCCTTTCCGACACAAGGGGCCTGCCACAGTCGGCGCAGGTTTTTCCGGACAAGCTTTCGCCAAGCTCAAGCTCGATCCCGGCGCGGCAGTCCCCGCACAGGCCGTACCACGATTCG
This sequence comes from Treponema sp., assembly GCA_009786675.1. Next base: position 5,811 of record WQRP01000100.1, read on the forward strand.
GTGGAACCGACAAGTCCCGCGCCGCAGATCGAGCACCCAAAGGGGAAAAGATATTCCCGCAGAAAAAAAACCGCCCGACGAACCCCGGGCGGCAAAGTACCAAAATAATTTTGCGCCATACCTTATATATGGCGCGGAATCGCGGGACGCTTTAGCCCCGCGAAAAATTCCCGGGCTAAACGCCCAGCTTAGCGGCCGCCTCGACAATCTGCCGAGCGTCCTCCTTTACCTGCCCGGTGATGTCGTTCACCTGCGCTATCGCCTGCATTATCTG
>WQRP01000101.1 GCA_009786675.1 Treponema sp.
CCGGGGAACGCGCCGCGCGCCGGCGCGGGGCGGGGGCACGTGGGGGCCGGGCGGCCCCCGGCGCGGCGGCGGCGGGGCGACCGGCGATAACGCCCGTTCTGACGCCGATCATCCCCGTCAGGGCGCATGTCGCCGTCGCTACCATGGCGAAATTCGCCAAGACCGCCGCTAACTTCTTCACTTACGTACCTCCGAACGAATTCTGAACCTGGACAGGTCGGCAAGAGCCAACTTCCAAATTTATCATTTTGTAATATCGTACAGCGGTTAGGAGTGCCTGTCAACATTTTTTTTTCTCGAAGGCCGGCCAATTCGCAAAAATCATCGTCCCCACCTTCGAATGCTAGAAAAAAGGTTTTTATTTCCCGGTTTTGGGCAGGAATGTGTAATCTGTACAACGACATGGATTGCGCGGGGCGAAATTTTCCCCAGGGACGGCACCAGATGGCACCAGGGGACTGAATTCCAGGGTGTTTTGCGGGATGGAGGGGGGCTAGGCGTCGCCCGTATTAGGCGCCGGACCCTCGCGGGCGGGTTTCCATGGGGGAACCCCCGGCGAGCAGCCTTTCGACTTCCTCCACCGTGTACCCCTGCCTGAACAGGCCGAGCACCTCGGCCTCGCCCCTGGCAGCGCCCTCGGCCTTGCCCCTGGCCTCGCCCCTGGCCTCAATTTGGGCCTCCCATTTTTTGGTTAGGCCTTCTTCCTCAAGCATTCGCATCAAGGCATCGCTCATGTTAAACGCCCGGCTCTCGCTGACGGGTTTCCATCGGCGCCCCTGGCGAGCAGCCTCTCGACTTCCTCCACCGTGTACCCCTGCCTGAACAGGCCGAGCACCTCGGCCTTGGCTCTGGCTTCGCCCTCGGCCTTGCCCTCGGCCTTGCCCCTGGCCTCGCCCCTGGCCTCAATTTGGGCCTCCCATTTTTTGGTCAGGCCTTCTTCCTCAAGCATTCGCATCAAGGCATCGCTCATGTTAAACGCCTCCCTCAGTTTTTTTTTGTTCGCGCGCATTACCGCGTCCAGATACGCGCCGACGCGGCGCGGCTTGCCTAGACGCGATATTTCCGTGGTCACCCGGCGCCAGTTCCCCGCGTCGAGCCTGTTGTCCAGGCCGCGCAGCCACAGGTTCTCGTCCTCGCCCAGCTTCCTGCTGTCGATTATCTGGATTGGCAGGATGTCCCCGATTACAGTATAAATCCCCGGCCGCTTTTCTTCAACGGCGTACCCGCGCGTTTCACGCAGGTGCGCGACAAGCTCTCGGGGGTAGTGGCTCTCGACGAAGGTCAGGGTCGTGTCGGTTACGTCCGCGTCCTTCTCCAGGGACACGTAAATGCAGGCGTACCCGTAAACCTTGTAGAAGTCCCTTACCGAAACGTAGTCGTCGGGGCTCTTGTACTCGACGACGTTGACGCCCCGGAATATCGAGGCGATGTTCTTTTTTAGGGTCACTTCCCGCTTTTTCTTGATGATTACGACGTCTATCCGCAGCGGCTCCCTGGTCAGTTGGTGCTCGGCCAGGAACTCCAGGTCGTCGGCGTACTCGCCAAGCTCCAGCCTGATTGCCTCGACGAACGCGGGGTGCCAGGGGATCGCCTCGTCGTTCGGTTCTTCTGCCTCATTGTTTGTGCCCACCGGTGGAGTATAGCGTTTTGCCGTAAGCCGCGCCAGGGGGAACCATCACCACGTTGGGCAGGGGAACGAGGTCCCGGAACGAAAGGTACCTAAATGGGTGGATGCCAAGGGCGTTGGGGAACCAGCCGTCCAGCTCGTGGGTGTCTATCACGTTGATCGACGGGGTGAACGAAATCGGGAACACCGCCCCGCGATCCAGCAGAAGCTGCTCCGCCTCGGCCAGGGTCGCCCAGCGAACCGCGCCGGCCTCGAACATCGACCTTTCCATGAGCCTCTCGAAATCGTCGTCCGAGTGCAGGGCGTTGTTAAGGTTCGAGTCCCTTCGCCACTTCTTAAGAAAGCTGTAGGGATCCGGGAAGTTGCCGATCCAGGTGGAAAGCCCGACGTGGTAGCCGTCGCGCCGCAGCGACTCGAAGTACTCGCCGAAGGGGACGACCTCCACCCGCGACGAAACGCCCAGGTGCCGCCGCCAGGCGTCCGCCATAAGCCCGGATATGCGGGCCGCGTCGAACGACGGCGTTATGCGGAACACGAGCTCTGGCATTCCCGCGCCCCCGGGGAACCCGGCCTCCGCCATAAGCCTGGCCGCCTCCGCCGGGTCAACGTCGCCGGACCCAATCCCGGCGATCCTGGGGTAGCCGGGCAGGGGGTTCACCAGCGTCCTGGCCGGGTTGAAGTGCCTGGAGCGTATCTCGTCCCAGGGCAGCACCAGCGCCATGGCCCGCCGGACGCGGTGGTCGCCCAGGGGCTCCGCCTCCGATCGGATGAAGTAAAAATGGGTGCCGAACAAGGTGTGGACGCTGATGCCGCTCCTGTCGGTAAGCGCGTCCAGGTTGACGCCGCCGGAGATCCACCGCGCCTCGCCGGAGTTCCACAGGGCGCTCGCCTCGTCGTCCGAAACGAACCTGATCGTAATCCTGTTAAGGGCAACCGCGTCCGCGTCCCAGTAGAACTCGTTCCGGACAAGGACGATCCTGTCCTCGTCCATCTCGCATATGCGGAAGGGGCCGTTGGACATCGGCGGCGAAAGCGACCAGTCCTCCACGTCCACCATTGACGGGTGGATCGGGCTGAACGAGTGGTGGCAAAGCATCGACGGGAAAAACGCCGCCGGCGAGTTGAGCCTGACGACGAGCGTCCTGGGCCCGGTCGCGACGATGCCCACGTTGTCAGCGTTGGGCGCGACCCCGGTGCGGTAGTCCCTGGCCCCCTCGATAATGTCGAACAGGCTGGAGTAGGGGGCCTCGCGCCCGGGCGCAAGCGTCGAGAGCCAGGACCGGCGGAAGTCCTCGGCGGTCACCGGATCCCCGTTCCAGAACCTGGCGTTCTGCCTTATCGTGAAGGTCCACTGCCTGTTGTCGCTGGAAAGCGCCCACCTTTCCGCCAGCGCGGGAACCGGGGCCATGGTGACGGGGTTGTACGAGAAAAGCCCCTCGTAAATCGCCGTGAAAAGCTGCGCCTCGCTCGCCATGAGCGACCGGCGAAAGTCCAGCTCGACGCTGGCCCGGGAAAACGCCACGGTAAGCTCGTCGCGGACCTCCGCCCTGGGACGCCCGCGCGTGACGCCAGCCTCGGGCACCGGGGAGTGCGCGGGGAACGCGGGCTCCACCGACGCGCATCCCAGGAAAACCGACAGGGAAAGGACGAGGCAAGCCGCCCCCGCGCCGGGGACGCCCGTTCTGGATAGTTTCACCTGCCCGGTCCCCCCGTCAGACGGCGGCGGCGTTTGCCCCCAGCCGCTTCATCTGCTCGGCCTCTTCCTTGGCCGCGCTGTACTCGTGCTGGATTTGGTTCGCCTTGACTATGCAGTTTTTTATCGAGGACAGCTCCGGCTTGATCCCCTTTATCCTGTCGCGGGATTCCCTGGCCGCGGTCTTGAAGTAATCGTCCAGCGAGACCAGGATCCGGTAGAAATTCTGAACGTCCCTGATGGCGCGTTCCAGGTAGCCCAGGATCTGGTCCTCCGGCATTGCCCTGAGCTTCGCCGTAAGCGGCCCCTGCCCGCCGACCCCGGAAAAGACCTTTATCTTTTTTTCCAGGTCGGCGCGGAACTGGCCAAGGTTAAGGAACTCCCTGGTCTGCGTCCCCTTCACCGGATCCGTGAAAATAAGCTCGTAAACCACCGGCTCCGGCTCGGAGTTCATCATCGACCGGATCAGCTGCCTAAGCCTCTTCCAGAAGCTTTTTTTCTCGTTCGCCAGGATCGACTCGTTCTCGTCGATCTTCTGCACGATTTCGGACAGCACCGACGTGGACATGCCCAGGGCCCGTATCCCGTCCACCAGGATGCCCTTGAAGTCCACCTTGGGCTTGGCGGCCTTGGAACTTTCCGCCGAAACCCTGAGCGACTTCAGCACCGCCTCCTTAAAGAGCCGGCCGTCCTCGGAATAGTCCTCGGCGATTACTTCCTCTATGAACTCCTGGTAGATCGGCGCGGTGGGCGCGGCGGAGGCTATTTTCTTCTTTATATTGGGAACGGTCGCTTCCGACGCCGGCATTCCCCTAATCGCGCCCCGGACGGCCAGCTTGTAGTTTTCCCTGTGGTAAATCGTAAGGTCGCGCAGGCTCCCCATTACCGAAATCGTGCACTTTGAAAGCTTGGTGAGCGCCTCGCCGATGACGCTCAGGGTAATCTGGTCCCCGGCCTTGGAGTTCAGGGTAATCTCGGCCACGACTTTGGTGTTGGCGGACTTGGAATCCGGGGTAAGGCTTACCCAGTCTATGTACCGGATAAGGCCGGCGATCTTGCGTATCCGCCCTAGGTTTAGGTACTCCACGCTGAACTGGTAAAAATTGACCAGGAAGTCGAGCTGGCTGTCGAAACTGGCCAGCCTTATAGATATCTGGTCCCGGCGCCTCGCCTCGTTGAGGGGGCCCGACTCGGGAACCTCCAGCTCGGTAATCTTGCTTTCCTGCTTGTAGGGATCCTCGTTGACGAGCTTTTTCTTGATGTAGATGCCGTACAGAACCGAAAACGATACCTGGAACAGGCGAAGATCGTCCTTAAGCTTGGGAATTTCCGTTTTCTCGAGCCACTCCTTTCTTTCAAGAAGCACCCTTGATAGAACCTCGACATAACTGGGAGCTGCTGTATCGGCCATTTCCTTAAGTATACTGGAAAACGGGAAAACAAGCAACGCACCGGAGGCACGTATGGCGGACGCGGGGCTATTGTTCGAAAAATTCGACCGAAAACGGCCGGCGTTTGCAGGCAAAACGCGAATTCCCGCCCTTATATGGGGTATGAGAACACGTTTTTTTGCCGCCCTGTGCGCGTCGTTTCTGGCGGTTTCCTGCGGGGCAATCCTCCACGAAACCGCCCCGGGATACGTCCCGAACCTGCCGGATCCGCCCCCCGCCTGGACCGCCCTGCTCGGCGACCCGCACTGGCGGATCGAGTGGTTCGACGGGGAGGGCCGGAAACGGTACGCGGAACTGCCCGGCCCGGGATCCCCGGGAATTTCCCCGCCCCAAACCCTGGCGACCCCCGTCCTGGCTCTGCCCTTTTGGCCGGAAAAGGGAATCGCCCCCGGGGTTTTCAGGCCCGCCGGGGCGGTCTTCCCCTTCGACGTCTCCGGAAACAGGATCTTCCTAAGCTGGCAGGGAGGGGTGGAGGCCGCCTTCTTCCTGGAACTGGCCAGGGCGGCCAACGGGGGGCTCCCGCCGGACGGAACCGCCGCCCTTCGCCTGCCCTGGAACTTCAACTGGCCCCGTTTCCGCCGTCTTTTCGCGGATCCCGCCCTGAACGCCGAGATCCGCGCGGATCCCTGGCTGGCCGACTGGCCGGGGATCGCCGACAGGACCGTGCGCTCGGGCTTCGACAGGCGCCGCCTGGTTCCCGAGGCCAGAACCGCCCTGGAACTGCCCCTGGATCCCGGCCCCTGGATTGGCGCGTCGCCCTTCGCCGCCCCCCTGGCCTTCGAGTCGAACCCGGTTTTCCAGGTCGGGCCGTCCGCCGACACCTGGGTTTCCGCCGGGGGACTCCTGCGCGCAAACACGGGGGCGTGGATCTGGAGGGAATTCTCGCCGCCGCCTTGAAACCGGGGGCGCGGGGAGGATCCGCGCAGTCCAGTCCCGCACTTTTGCAAAAGTCGCTTTTGGCGATATTTAATACAACTATTACCTAAAACTCGCCCCCGGCGACAATAATCCCCGGAAAGCTGGTAGACAGAACGGGCGTTATCGCCGGTCGCCCCGCCGCCGCGCCGGGGGCCGCCTAGCCCCGCCGTGCCTCCGTCCGCGCCCCCCGCCTGGGGGGCGTTCCCCGGGAGTATCGCGCGTCGCGCGATGATATAAAGTCCAACTGTCGCGGGCAGAATCCCGCGGAACTACGTGCTTTCCAAGGAGGCATAAATGAA
>WQRP01000102.1 GCA_009786675.1 Treponema sp.
TCTTCGGGCTACATGGACAGCGCCGAATGTCCCAAGGAACAGGCATGAGATAAGGTTAATTGCCACTCCTCATGCAAACGACACCACCTTCTACGTTGACAACATTACCATCATCCCGGTGCCCCCGGCCGTTGTTCCTCCCGAGACGGTTGTTTTTGACTTCCGGACTACGGACTTCGACTTGAACCTCCTGACTGGAACAGGCGGACAGGGTGCCACTAGAATTCCGTTCTTGCAGAGAGACGGTGGAGGAGACACGGCGACTACGTTTATTCCGGGCCCGCCCAGGCTAATCACCGTCACTGGCCGAGGCGGGGTAGGTCAGGCGCTTCGGTTCACATTGGGCACGGGCGCGAATAGCGTGCCTGCCCAAGCCGGTTACACTTACCGGTTTGAATACAGCGGCGTATTCCCCGGCGCAGGCGGTACACCGCGTATACGCTTTGAAGGAGGATCCAGGGGTGGTCAAACACATGATGGAGCAAATGTTGCCGCAGGCGTACATTTTACCCATTACATTGAAATGTCTGCGGCGGATGTAATGGCAGGCGGTACTTTGTCCATGTCAGCCAACCCGGGCAGCATAGACATAACCTACACGTCACTCCGCGTCATTCGGATTCCTCCTGGGAACGGGAATGGCAACGTATATGTATTCAACCTCCAAACGTACCTGGCAAGCCTGGAGCTGGATGTGGATATTAGGCCGGCCACAGGGAACTTGGCCTCCACGCATCCTGCCGAGGCCGTAACAATAACAGTGCGCGAAGGCGGTACTCCTGGGCCCCGGTACGTGCATGTGGATCGCCAGCAAGCTAACGCCACTCGCGGTCTTTTGCTGCGGAATGTAGGACTCCAAGCTGGCGATATACTGTTCATAAGCGGACGGCTATTGACTGGGGATCTTGACATGCGGTTACAGGGGCAAGCTCCTACTTTTATGCCCGATATACCCGAGCTTAACCGTGTTGGAGGAGCAATGGTTGATGGTTCACTTGTCGAAGAGTTTACTATTACCTATACGGTAGCAGGAGACATTGTAGGCAATGACGTTCGCATTCTCCCGCACAATCAGGGCATTGCGGCTCAGTTCCACATCTATGACATCACCGTCACCAGAGGTGGTAACTAGGAAGTGGCTAGCCTGCATTGATAGTATGCGAAGGGCACAATACCCCGCCCTTTAGGGCGTTCTAAGGGTATGCACCCTGAGACAGATTTCTTTCCAAAACAACAACCCCGCATTCATCGCGGGGTTGTTGTTTTGGAGATTTGAAATGGCTAAATCCGACTGGGTTTTTCCTATTCCCGAACCACTTGCCTCCTTATTTATCAGCCAAATAACTTTGCCCTGTTTCGCAAGAACCCAGTGCGGAAAACGAACGGTTCCTTACGGGAATTCGTTTGCCCCTTCCCCCCATACCGTGTTACTATAGGGGAATGACCGAGATACGAAGGCTTGCCGCCGGGGAAATACCCCAACTGGACAGAATCCACACGGTGGTCTACAACCAGCGGAGGGATTTCCCTCGGGAAAAGCCCGGGGAGGACGGGGCCAAGGACGAGCCTTCCGGGCATCCCCCGCACTGGGCCTGGGGCGCCTTCGAGAAGGGCAGGCTCCTTTCGTGCATGAGGGAAATAGATTTCCTTATGAGCTTTGACGGCGGCCACGCCAGGATGTCCGGGATAGGCGGCGTCGGGACCCTGCCGGAGGCCCGCAAGGGCGGCCTGGTGCGGCGGATTTTCGAGAAACTGCTTCCGGAGGCCCGCGAAAGCGGGGTCGTCTTTTCCACCCTTACGCCCTTTTCCCACGACTACTACCGGATGTTCGGCTACGAGATCGCCTGCGCCCGCAACAACGTAAGCATTCCCGCCAGGGACTTTCTTGGGATTAAGCCAAGGGGCGAGTTCGTCCAGGTTTTCCCTGGGGACGACACCGGCGCGCTCCAGGAGGTGCACTCGGCGTACATAGGCGGCCTTAACCACGGGATACGCCGGGACCACTGGCCGGACGGCCGCGCCTGGAGGGAATTCACCGAAAACGACCCCTACGCCACTGGTATCTTTCTATATCTATGGAAGGACGACGACGGAAAACCCCGGGGCTACGTCAAGTACAAGGACGAGGACAACGGCGGCGAGGGGCACGCCATGTCCGTGGTGGAACTTGCCTTTGCCGACAGGGAGGGGCTTTACGGCGTGCTGGGCATAGTGGGCGGCCTTTCGGCGCAGTTCAGGAGCCTCAAGTGGCCCATGCCCACGTTTGTCGACCCCTGCGACTTTACCGGGAACGCCTGGGAGATAGACCAGAGTATCAGCCCCAGGGACATGACTAGGGTGGTGAACGTCGGGGCCGCCCTGGGGATGATGCGCCGGCCGCCCGGCGAGGGCGCCTACGTCGTCGAGGTGGAGGACGCCAACCTGGCGGCGAACTCCGGAAGGTACCTTGTGGAGTTCGGCCCCGGCGAGACCAGGGTGTCGCCCACGCAAAAGGGGGCCCACCTTAGATGCGACATCCGGGCCCTTAGCCAGCTTGTCACCGGCTACCGTGCCCTGGAAAACGCCGTGCTTTCGCGCCGCTCCGGGCTGGAGGTTTGCGGGAACCTGGAAACCCTAAGCCGGGTGTTTACCCTTCGCCCCCAGCACGTCACGGAGTATTTCTAAAAAAACCGCCGTAGGCGGAAAAATTTTCCGTTTGAAAAATTCCGCTTGCCATTTTACGTTCGCTTGTGGTACAATGGTGTTATGGCGAAAATAGACGTTGGCAATGAACTTGCCGCCAAGTTACGGAAGGCCGCCGTTTACGCGGTGGTGGTCCTTGTTTTGGTTCTCGCTGTCTTCCTGCTGACCGGTGCCCGCGTCGAGGATTTTTCCGACAGATGGTACGGCCACGACCTTACCGTCGGGCTCGCGGGCAGGGACAATACCTACGCCCGCTTCCTGGCGCGCGTCGGGCACGTTCCCTTGGGCACCCAGGACAGGCCGGTGGACATTGCCTCGTGGAGCGCCGCCGACGGCGCCTCCCTGCTTGCCGGCTTCGAGGGCGAGTCCATGGTCCTGCGTACCGAGGAAAGGGGCTTCGTCGAGTTCACGGTTTATCTGGGGCAGGCCGGGCTGTACAACCTTCATATAGAGTACTTCCCTCTTGAGGCTCGCGGCATAGACATAGAGCGCAGGGTAAGGATAAACGGCGAGATACCGTTCCTTGGGGCCGACAGGCTGATGTTCAGGCGCGTCTGGGGCGACGCCCCCGGCGGGCGCCGGATGGACAACCAGGGCAACGAGGTGCGCGCCAGCCAGATAGAGTTTCCCCGGTGGGAAAGGGCGTGGTTCAGGGATCTCCTGGGGTACAACGTCGATCCCTACCTTTTTTATTTTTCGGCGGGGTACAACACCATACGCCTGGAGGGGGTAAACGAGCCCATGGCGATTCGCGCGTTCACGCTGAAGGCGCCTTCGCCCCCCGGGAGCCACGCCGAGTTCCTGGCGGGCTTTGACCTTGGCGAGTTCAGGAACAGGGACACCCGTTTCATGATGAGGGTGCAGGGCGAGGACGCCGTGCGCCGCTCCGATCCGTCCCTGGCGCCCGTGCACGACCGCTCCTCCGGGGCGACCTACCCGCCGGCGCCGTCCAGGATCAGGTTCAACATGATCGGTGGCCACCCCTGGCGCGTGGCGGGCCAATGGATAGAATGGGAGTTCGAGGTGCCGGAGGACGGGATGTACCGTATCTCCGTAAAGGCCAGGCAGAACTACAACAGGGGCTTCGTGTCCAACCGCGCGATCATGATCAACGGGGAGGTTCCCAGCAGGGAGCTTTCCGCCGTGCCCTTCATGTTCAACAACCGGTGGCAGCTCGTGACCCTGTCCGACGATTACGGGGAGTACCTGTTCTTCCCCCTCCGCGCCGGCACCAACACCATCCGGATGGAGGTGGTCATGGGCAGGCTGGGCGAGATGCTTACCACCATAGAGGAAAGCGTCTACCGCCTGAACGAGATGTACCGCCAGATTCTGGTGCTCACAGGGCCGAACCCGGATCCGTTCCGCGACTACCGGATAGAGGCGGTGTATCCCCACCTTATCCCGGCTATGGAACTGGAAAGCCGGATCCTTTACAGGCTGGTTGACGAGCTGACCGCCTATTCCGGCGAGCGCAGTCCCCAGACCGCCGCCGCGATGACCCTGGCGCGCCAGCTGGAGATTTTCTCCAGGCGGCCGGACAGGATTCCCAGGCAGTTGGTCAACTTCCGGCAGAACGTAAGCTCGCTTGGCGACAGCCTTCTGGCTCTTGCCCAGGGGCAGCTTGACATCGACTACATAGTAATAAGCGCCGCCGACGCGGAGCTTCCGTCCACGGGGGAAAGTTTCCTGGGCAGCGTGGCCCACGAGTTCCGGTCCTTTATCGCGTCGTTCTTCATGGATTTTGACAGCCTGGGCGACGTCCACGACGGGGAGGGCGTCATAACCGTGTGGATGCTTGCCGGGCGCGAGCAGAGCACCATCCTGAAGCGGATGATCGACGACACCTTCACCCCGGACACCGGGATAATGGTCAACGTCAGGCTGGTCGCCCCCGAGGCCCTGATGCCCGCGGTGGTCGCCGGCATAGGGCCGGACGTCGCGCTTACCGTGCAGCAGGGCGACCCGGTGAACTACGCCCTCCGCAACGCCGTGGTGGATCTTTCGCGGTTCCCCGGCTTCGAGGAGACGGCCGCGCAGTTCCACGAGGGCGTCATCACGCCCTTCCGCTTCCAGGGCGGCGTGTTCGGCCTGCCGGAGACGCAGTTTTTCCACGTCATGTTCTACCGCAGGGACATCATGGAGGAGCTGGAGATAACGCCCCCCAGGACCTGGGACGACCTTATAAGCATTCTGCCGGTTATCCAAAGAAACAACATGAACGTCGGTATCCCGTCGGTGGCCGGGGTCGGCGTGGCCGCGGACTTTTCCAACTTTTTGGCGCACCTGTTCCAGCGCGGCGGCAACCTGTACAACGCGGACGGCTCGCGCACCATGCTTGACAGCGAGATAGCCATCGAGGCCTTCGACTTTTACACGCAGTTCTTTACGCACTTCAGGACGCCGATGGTCTTCGACTTCGTCAACCGCTTCCGATCCGGCGAGATGCCCCTGGCCTTCGCCGACTACACCAACTTCAACGTCCTGGAGGTGTTCGCGCCGGAAATTCGCGGACTGTGGGGCTTCGGCCTTGTTCCGGGGCTTCCGCAGGACCGGTGCTTTGAGTACGGGCGGGTCGTCGGCTACGCGATAAGCCCCCTGCAAAGCCACTGCGTTTTCTGCCTGCCCGACCCGCCCGAGGACATGGTGAACCGTTCGATATCCACCGGCAGCCTTGCCTCCATGATTTTCGCCCGGGCGGAGCGCGAGGGCCGCGACCTGATGGCCTGGGAATTCCTTCGCTGGTGGCTCAGCACCGAGACCCAGCTTCGTTTCGGGCGGGAGCTCGAGAGCATCATTGGTTCGGCCGCCCGGCACCCGACGGCCAACATCGAGGCGTTCAGGCGGCTTCCCTGGGGCACCGAGCAGATGGCGATACTGGACGAGCAGCGTTCCTGGGCCGTGGGCGTTCCCGAGGTTCCGGGCGGTTACTTGGTTGGCCGCCACATAACCAACGCGACGCGCCGCATCCTGACCAGGGGCGACGACACCAGGGAGACCCTGCTTGACTTTACCCTTGTTATCAACGACGAGCTTAGAAGAAAGCGGCTTGAGTTTGGGCTGCCGATATATGAAGGGAGATAAGTGAATGAGTCTTG
>WQRP01000103.1 GCA_009786675.1 Treponema sp.
GGAACGACGTGTTCATGGAGTACAACAAGAACGCCCAGGGTGCCTACGAGCCCCTGGTTCGCAAGTGCGTTGACACGGGCATGGGCTTAGAGCGGACGGTGACGATCCTTAACGGCAAGCGGTCGGTGTACGACACGGAAATCTTTGCCCCGATACGCGGCGCGGTGGAACGCGCGGCCGGCTACGTTTACGGGACGGACGGGGAAAAGGACAAGTCCGTGCGGATAGTCTGCGACCACGCCAGAGCCTCGACCTTTGTCCTTGGCGATCCCAAGGCGGTAAGCCCCTCGAACGTTGGGGCGGGCTACGTGCTTCGCCGCCTGATCCGCCGGGCGGTGCGCCACGGCAGGAAGCTGGGCATCGGCGCCGAAAAGCCGTTTCTGTCGGCTTTCGCCGAGGTTCTTGTCACGCAAATGCAGGGGCCGTATCCCGAGCTGCTGGAAAACAGGGCCCGCATAATAGAGGAACTGGATCGCGAGGAGCGCAAATTCCTGGAGACCCTGCAGAAGGGCGAGCACGAGTTCGAGAAGCTCCTGCCCAACCTGCTTAGGAACCCGCAGAAGGTCATGTCCGGGCGGCTGGCCTTCAAGCTTTACGACACCTACGGCTTTCCCATCGAGCTTACCGAGGAGCTGGCCGCCGAAAACGGCATGACGGTGAACCGCGACGAGTTCGACGAGGCATTCAGGAAGCACCAGGAGCTTTCCCGGGCCGGCGCGGGGGCTTTCAAGGGCGGGCTGCAGGACCACGGCGACACGACCACGCGCTACCATACCGCGACGCACATTCTGCACCAGGCCCTGCGGATGGTCCTGGGGGACCACATCGCCCAGAAGGGAAGCAACATCACCGCCGAGCGTATGCGCTTCGACTTTGCCCACGGCGCGCCCATGACCAAGGACGAGATCTCCAGGGTCGAGGCCATCGTCAACGAGCAGATCGGCAAGGACCTGCCCGTCACGGTCGAGACCATGGGTATCGACCAGGCGAGGGACTCCGGGGCGATTGCCCTTTTCGGCGAGAAGTACGAGGCCCAGGTCATGGTCTACAGCATCGGATCCGGGGCGGATCTTTTCGCCAGGGAGGTCTGCGGGGGGCCGCACGTCGAGCGCACCGGGGAGCTGGGAAGGTTCAGGGTGCAGAAGGAGCAGTCGTCCTCGGCCGGGGTGCGCCGGATCAGGGCCGTGCTGGAGGGCTAGACATAACAAACGGAGGTTTTGCCATGCGGCGAGTGCTGTTCTTTTTCGCGGTCCTGCTTTTTTCGCTTTCCCCCGCCTTTTCCCTGACCATGTTCGTGGCGGTCGAGGCCGCGGAGGTAAGATCCTCTGCCGGGTTTTTCGCCAGGGACGTGGGAACCCTTCCGCACGGGGCCGAGGTTACGGTGGTCCGGGACAGCGGCAGGTGGAGCGAGATCAGGGCGGGGAACCTTGCCGGCTGGGTCGTCTCCGCGAGCCTTAGCCCCCGGCGGACGGCCAGGCCGGGTTCCGCCGTGACGCCCGGGGAGGTCGCCCTGGCCGGAAAGGGCTTCGGCCGGGAGGTGGAAATCGAGTACCGCCGGGGCGGCCCGGACTTTTCGCCGGTCGACGAGATGGAAAGCCTGGTCATACCGATGGCCGAGCTTCGGCGCTTTATTATCGAAGGCCGCCTGGCCGGGGGGGAGCAATGAAAAAAATACCGCTCTTGCTCTGCCTGCTTTTTATGGCCGCGGCGATCCTGCACGGGCGCCCGGACGCCACGGGGTTTGGCGGCTGGGATTTTGTCGGCGAGGCCCTGGCCAGAATGGGCCGGGCCGTCCAGGCCCTGGACTCGGAGCCGACCCTGGAGGACGCCCACTATCTTGGCCGGGCGGTGGCCGCCCATATCCTTGCCATGTACGAGCCCTATACCCAAAACCCCGGGCTTACCAGGTACGTGAACAAAATCCTTCAGACCCTGGTCATCAACTCCTCCCGTCCGGCGGCGTTCCGGGGGCATTTCGCCGTCATCCTTGACACCCCGGACTTCAACGCCTTTGCCACCCCCGGCGGGCACATTTTTCTGACCAGGGGTCTTGTCGAGGCGGCCACGACCGAGGACATGCTCGCGGCGGTTTTGGCCCACGAGCTGGCGCACGTTATCCTGGGCCACGGTCTGGGCATGATCGAGGCGATGGCCTTCCGGGACGAGGCCGCGGCGATAGCCGGCAGGGCCGCCGATTTCGCCGGCAACACCCCGGAGGCCGCAAGGCTCATGGGCTTCCGCGATTCGGTTTCCGCGATAGTTGACGTGCTGGTAAGGACCGGCTATTCCAGGGAACAGGAATTCGCCGCCGACAGGAAGGCGGTGGAGATCCTCGCCGCCGCCGGCTACGATCCCAGGGCTCTGCAGGACATGCTAAGGGCGCTGGAGCAGAGGCAGGGCACCGGCGGCATGTTCGCCACGCACCCGGCCCCCGCCGAGCGCATCAGGAACGTCGAGGACGCGATCAGGCGGCACCGTGTCGCCGACACCAGTACCCACAGGCGCTCGCGCTTTGCGGCCAACAGGTAGTCACTTCTCGGTCAGGTTGTCCACGCCGAACGATCCGTCGTCGGGGGGCGAGGCAAGGCACGCCAGGCAACGTCCGTAGTATTTTTTCGCGACAAGATCCCCGGCGTCACGCGCGAGTATCCCTTGGAATATCCCGGCGGCGGCATTGAAGTTCCTCCCCTCGTACAGGGAAAGGCCCCGCTCCCAGGCTTCCGCCATTTCGGACAACCGGGGATCCGCGTCCTGCCTGATGTCCAGAAGCTCGTAGAGCCGCAGGGGGGTGTCTATCCCGACGACCCGGACGCGGCTCAGCGGGCGCAGGACGAACTCGTCGCCGATTTGCGCCCTGGTGTACTCGCTTATCAGGATGCCGCCGGTGTCGTAGGCCTTGTTCGCGCCCTCCAGCCTGGCGGCAAGGTTCACCGCGTTTCCCATGATCGTGTAGTTCATCTTGCTCGGCGTTCCCATGTTGCCCACGACCATCTCCCCGGAGTTGACCCCAATGCGCGTGAACAGCGGGCGGGGATCCCCGGCTTCCTTTAGCGCCCCCTTCCGTACCATCGCCTCTAGCACCTCCCCGGTTATCAGCCCCTGTTCCAGGGCCTCGCGGTTCACCTGCTCCTCGGCCTTCTTCATCTGCACCGCCGACCGGCAGGCCAGGACGGCGTGGTTGGCGAAGTGGATCGGCGCGCCGAAGAACGCGATTATCGCGTCGCCCTCGTACTTGTCGATGGTTCCCTGGTTGTCAAGAATGATGTCGCTCATCCGGGTAAGGTAGTGGTTTAGAAGCTCCACCAGCTTCTGCGGATCGACCAGGGCCTCGGAGATCGTGGAGAAGGCCCGGACGTCGGTAAAGATCGCCGTCATCTCGCTCTTCTCGCCGCCCAGCCTAAGCTGCGACGGGTCGGCGATGATCCTCTCGATTACCTTGGGCGACAGGTACTGGCTGAACGCCGTCTTGATAAAGCGTTTCTGGCTGCCCTCGGTGGCGTAGTTGAAAAGGGTCGCGCTCACGAAGGCGGCGGCGGCCCCGGCCAGGAATGTGACCATGGGAACCCAAAGGCAGAGCCAGTAGTAGGCGGCGAAGGATCCGGCGACGACGAGCGCCAGCGCCAGGGCCGCGCCGGCCGCCGTCAGAAGCACTCGCCCGGAAAACAGGCAGAGCAGGACCGTAAGCCCCACGACGGCAAGCAGTACGGCCAGGTTTGCCGCCTCGCCGCTTTCCCTGGCGAAGTCGCCTTGCAGGATGTTGTCCAGCATGGTGACGTGGACGCCCATCCCCGGGTACACCGTGGCGATGGGCGTGCTGAAGATATCGAAAAGCCCGGGCGCGAAAAGCCCGACGAAAACGTGTGCCCCCTCGAAGTCCCCCGGCCGAAGCGGCGGATCCCCGCCCCCCAGGTAAAGGGCTCGGCTTTCCAGTATGTCCTTTGCGGAAAAGGGGAAGTACCTGCCCAGGTCGCCCCTAAAGCGCAGAAGGCTGGCTCCGTCCCTGCCCACGGGAATCGAGAAGTCGCCCCACTCGACGGCGCCGCCGCGGCGGTCGAGGCCGATCTCGGTGCCGTGTCCGGAGACGATCAGCGGCATGGGGGCAAGCCCGGGCACCGCCCTGCCGTCGAAAAGGGTGAAAAGCCTAAGCCGCCTGATTATCCCGTCGGAATCCGGGATCCCGGTAAGGGAACCAAGGCCGGCGGCGGAATCCCTCAGCCCCTGGATCGGGAAAAGAGCCCCGGCCAGGGTCTCGCCCCCCGCGCCCCTGCCGAAGCGTTCCAGGGTACCCCGGTCGAAACCACCGGTTCCGAAAAGGGGGATGTCCAGTCCGGCCGGCCAGGGATCCGCGACGCCCGGCCGGCCGGAAAAGAAAACCCCCTGCACGACCCTGCCGTGCTCGACCGAGGCGCGGGCGAACGCCTCGTCGTCCTCCCCTTGGTGGACGGACGGTTCCGAGAAAATAATATCGAAGGTAACCGAGGCGGCCTCGCCAAGGAACCCCAGCATCTCCGCGTAGGCCGTCCGGGGCCAGGGCCAGCCCCAGCCCCTTTCCCGCTGGGCCCAGTCGATGCTGGCCTGGTCCACGAGCACGACGGCGATGTCCCGCGATGGCCGCAAAAAAGGGGCGAAAAACCTGACCCTCAGATCGTAGGATCTGTTTTCCAGGTAGGCGAACGCGCCGGCCAGGTGGAGCAGGCCGACCGCCGCGAAAACGGCCAGGGATATGACCGGCACGGCGGTTTTCCTGTTCGGCTTTCTGTGTTTTCGCGCCCGGAAAGTCATGCATACATCGTAGACCTGTCGGTCCCGAAAATCAAGGTCGCTTGCTGTGGGAACCCCACATAAAAGCCGCCCCGGCTTTTACCGCAAGGCGCTAGGAGGCACTATGGCGACTAATACATCCCTCCCCTGGTTCGAGTACTCAGGTTCCTCTTTGTGTCGCCTTGCATATAAACCCCATTGCAAAACAATCCTATGGCGCAAAAACAAAAATCGAACCTGGTATGCCCTCCCTCCACCAAGGTCCCATCGTCGCTGGCCAACTATCAACGGCATTCCACTTTTGGTCTGCTTCCTCTAGCGTGGCAAATGGGATTGTAACACTTGTAAGTTGGTTGCCATTAAATGCCCAACCCCCGATGCTGGTAACATTGCTGGGGGCGGTCTATTAAAACGATCTGTAGAACTTCACGCATAAATTGCCCAAAAAATNCCCCCTGCTAGAAACATGTTTCTAGCAGGGGGCCGTCTGTTACC
Source organism: Treponema sp. (assembly GCA_009786675.1). Next base: position 5,257 of record WQRP01000103.1, read on the forward strand.
GTTGTCTAATTATCAGCGGGTTCCATACGCGATCGTCAAGTCCAGGTCAAACCAGACGCTCATGTTGTCCTGGGAGTAGTCGCCTACCACGGCGGTAAGAACGTTTTCGCCAGGGCGCAGGGCACTCAAAAGGTTCGCACGACTGGCCGCGTCAAACACCGACGCTTCCGGGTTGGTCTGGAGCATTCCGGCGTTCCGCGAGCTGAAATCGTAGTTGATGTGGAAGGAACGGTTCCGCGCGGCGGAATTCTGCCCCACGTAAGCCCCCCAGTTAATCGGCTCACCGATGCGGACAAGCGCGTTGTCGGCGTTGGTGTTGTACCGATAGACTTCAACACCGTTCACAAACAAAACCAGACTGTTGTCAATGCGGTGCGCACCAATTACATCACCAACGTTCGCGGGGTTAAAGTTTTGCGGAAGGTAAAACACCCTGGCGAAATAGTGGAAGGTAGGATTCGCGGCGTAACCGAGAGGGCTGTACTGTATCGTGCCCATGTTCGCCAACGCCGTCGG
>WQRP01000104.1 GCA_009786675.1 Treponema sp.
GGGGGGGGGGGGGATCTTCGAGCTGGACTACCTGCCCAAGACCTGGAACTACCTGGACACGATCGGCGGCAGGATCGCCTTCGCCGATCGCCTTTTGCCCGCCGGGGCGAAGGCCGAGGGCCTGGAGACCGGGGACCTCGCCGGGGCGAGGATCTGCAGGGACGATCGCTACGAGCCGGGGGACATTGACAAGGTTCGCCGAAAGCTGCGCCTTGTGCTGCCCCCCGCAGGCGGGGTTCCCTTTGGGTCGGTGGAAATCGAAAAGAAGATAGCGCTTAAAAAGGACGCGGTGTCCGTAAGGTATTCCTTGGCGAACAGGGGCGCCGAAAAAGAGGACTTCTGTTTCTCGCCGGAGATTGACCTTTCGCTTCCGGGGGAGACCGACGCCTTCGCCAGGTTCTACGAGTGCAGGCCCGGGGAGAACGACAGGACCCTTGCCGGGCCGGAGTACCCTTCGGGGGCGGCCGGCTCGGGTACGATTCGCGGCGTGGACGGCGTTAAAATCCATGACATAAAAAACGAGGTGCGGCTTACCCTTACGGCGGGCAAGCCCTTTGACGGGCGGATTTTACCGGTGCACGTTCCCGGCGCGGATCCATCCGTAAGGCTTTTCCAGGCGTTCTGCGTAATGCCCATGTTCCGCGTGTCGCTTGCCGCCGGCAAGACCTGGGATACGGAGATTACGCTTAGGTTTTCGCACTGATTTCCAGTTGCTTGGTTTTTACCATGTCCCGCATCTTGTCCAGGGTCTCGGCGGAAAGGTGGTGTTCCATTTTGCAGGCGTCCGAGTCCGCCGTGTCGGCGCTGACCCCTATGACGTCGCGCAGGAACGAGGTAAGCATACTGTGCCGCTCGCGGATTAGGGCCGCCTGCCGCCTGCCCAGGTCGGTCAGGAACACCGTGCGGTAGCGCTCGTGCTCCAGGAAACCCTGGCTTCCAAGGGCCCGCAGGGCGGCGAGCACCGACGGCTTCGAGACTCCAAGCCTGGCGGCTATGTCCGTTACCCGGACAGGCCCCTCGTCGTCGAGGAAGCTGACCATTTCCAGATAATCTTCAAGGGACTGCGTCATACTCCCCTTGAGCATAGGGCCGTTTCGCCGGGCTTGTCAAGGCGCTTCGGATACGGCTTTCGAACAAAATTACGAATTTTCCAAACGCGCCCTTATTCGCCTCATCATGTCCTCGGCCAGGGCCTCCTCCTCGTCGGGGGAGGGTGTCGTGGGTTGGTGGTGCTGGATTAGGCGCTGCGGTATTTCCTCCAGAAAGGGGGATGGCTTGCATTCGGTCGCGTTTTGCAGTCGCCGGCGTTTCCGGCAACTGGTGATGCACAGTTTTTCCCTTGCCCGGGTTATCGCGACGTAGAACAGCCGCCTTTCCTCCTCGATGTTCCCCGCGGCCTCTTTCTCGTCCTCGGCGTCGTCGATGCTGCGCTCGTGGGGGATAAGCCCCTCCTCCGCGCCGGCGATAAAGACCACCGGGAACTCCAGGCCCTTGGCCGAGTGTATCGTCATCAGGCTTACCTTGCCCAGCACGTCGTTCTCGCCGTCGTCCTTGGTGATAAGGCTGATTCTGTTAAGCCAGGCGTACAGTCCGGTGTCGTGGTTGTCCGGGTCGCGCTCCCAGTTCTCGATCATCCTGATAAAGTGCTCGATGTTGTGGAATTTCCACAGGGCCCTTTTTTCCTCCTTGTCCCCCTGCCCGTGCTCGGCCACCAGATGGCCCCAGTAGTCGATTTTTTCGACCAGGGCCCTGGTTTTTCCGGACAGCGACCAGGCCTTGCCGCTGGCCTTTTCCTCGTCGCTTTTTTTCTCGAACATGTCGGCCTTCAGCGTCTCGACAAGCTCCATGAACTCCTCCAGCTCGGTCGAGATTTTTTTGTCCTGGAACAGGTTCTGCTGGCCCTCGCTTCGGGCCAGGTTCAGGCGGCCAATCGCGTCCCAGATCGGGCACTTGTTTTTCTTCGCGATCTCGCTGAGGGCGGCGACCGTCGATCTGCCTATGCCGCGAATCGGCGTGTTGATTATCCGCAGCAGGCTTAAGTCGTCCGCCTCGTTCGCGAGCACCCGCATGTAGGAAATTACGTCCTTGATCTCCTTGCGCTGGAAAAAGCTCGTGCCCCCGGACACCTTGTAGGGAATGTTCTCCGCGAGGAACGCCTCCTCTATGTTTCTGGCCAGGGAGTTCGTGCGGGTCAGCACGCCGAAGTCGTGGTACCTTCGCGTCTCCATCACGGCCAGATCCCTTATCTGCGCGGCTATAAAGTCGGCCTCGTCGCTTTCGTTTTCGGGGAAGTGCAGTTCTATGGGCTTTCCCTCGCCCTTGCCCGACCAGAGCTTTTTTTCCTTGCGGCTGGTGTTGTGGGCGATAAGCTCGTTCGCCGCTTCCAGTATTATCGACGTGGAACGGTAGTTCTGCTCAAGCTTGATTTCCGTCATGCCCGGAAAGTCTTCCTCGAACATCGTTATGTTCCTGAAGTTCGCCCCGCGCCACGAATAGATCGACTGGTCGTCGTCGCCGACCACGCAGACGTTCGCGCCGGAACCGGTTTCGCCCGCGAGAAGCCGCATTAGCCTGTACTGGATGACGCTTGTGTCCTGAAACTCGTCGACCAGGATGTAGCGGTAGCGGCGGCGGTACTCGGCCAGGACTTCCGGGCGTTCCTCGAAAAGCTCCAGCGGCAGAACCAGTAGATCGTCAAAGTCGACGGCGTTGTAGACCTTTAGGCCCTGCTGGTACGCCTCGTAAACCGGCTGCAGATCCATGCTTGCCGCGTTGGATCCGGTTTCCCCGCCCTTGTTCCAAACGCAAAGCCCCGTCTTGATGTTCGAGAAAACCTGCCCCAAAGCGTAAAGGTCAACCTTTGCCGAGGCCATCCGGCATTCCCGCAGGCTTTCCTTGATTAGGGTCATGCGGTCGGTCTCGTCGTAAATCGAGAAATTTTTCCGGTAGCCCAAAAGCTCCGCGCTGTCCCGGATAATCGAAAGGCCGAAGGCGTGAAAGGTGCTTACGGTAAGGTTCTGCAGCTTTTTTCGCGTCAGCTCCTTTACCCGGATTTCCATTTCCTTCGCCGCCTTGTTGGTAAAGGTAAGGGCCAGAATCGCGCTTTGGGGAATTCCCCTTTCCAGCATGTGGGCGATGCGATAGGTGATGACCCTGGTCTTGCCGGATCCCGCGCCGGCTATTATCAATAGCGNCCCTTCGATGCTTGTCGCCGCCTGTAGCTGCGGCCCGTTAAGCTGGTCTTCTATTCCGAGTTTTGACAATGTTGCTCCGGTGCGAAAGGCCCTACAATGCGTTCAGCATTGCGGCCAGGTGTTTTGCTGCCTTGCCCCTGTGGCTGATCCTGTTTTTCTCGTCGTCGGAAAGCTCCGCCACGGTGCGGCCGAGGCCGGGGACTAGCAGAATCGGGTCGTAACCGAAGCCCCCCGTTCCCCTGGCGAGCCCGGCGCTTTTTACGATCTCGCCCTCGAAGGTTTCCTGGAAAACGAAGAACCTGTCCGGGCTGAACACCAGCGCCATGGCGCAGGCGAAACGGGCCTTTCGCATTGGGCTGTCCCCAAGATCCTCCAGAAGCAGTCTGTTGCGATCATGCGGTTCCAGCTTCCCGGAAACTTCCCTGCCCGGCGGCCCGGCGTACATAGCCGAGTATATGCCCGGCCTGCCGCCGAGGGCGTCCACGCATATGCCCGAATCGTCGGCGACAATCGGGTCGCCGTCCCTGAAAAGGCCGGGGTTTCCCCGCAACAGACCGTACAGCGCCCTGGCCTTGAGCAGGGCGTTCCCGTGGAAGCTGTCCTCGGTCTCGTCCGGGTTAAAGTCCAAACCCGCGTCCGCGGGAACGCGGATCTCGCGCGCGCATCCATGGGCGGACAGGATCGCGGCAAGCTCCGCCTTCTTGTGGGCGTTGCCCGAGGCAAACCACAGCGTCATGGCCGGCCCGCGTATTTCCGCAGGGTTTTCGCCACCGCGCCGGGGCCTTCCAGCAGTTCGCCAAAGTACCCCTCTATTCGGTCGCCCAGTCCCGCCTCGTAAAGATTGACCCCAAAGATTTTGCCGTCCGAAAGAATCGGCTCCAGCGCGTCGTGGAAAGGCCCCTTTTGTCCCAGGCTTATTCCGGAGAGCCGGGCCGCGAGGCTTTCGTACAGCGGGTCGGGGCTTACGGTAAAAGGTTTGCCCTGGTCGTCGATCCCCAGAAGGTAGCGAAGCCAGGCGGCCAGTACCAGGGGTATCAGCGTCAGGCTGTCCGTCGACAGGCCCGGGCTTTCCATGTGCGCCCTTATCGTCCCGCCGAAGCGTATGCCCACCTTCTGCGATGTGTCCATGGCGATGCGCTGCGGCGCGTCCGGCATAAAGGGGTTGGGCAGCCGCGCGTTTATTACCGTGTCGATGAATTCCCTGGGGCTTATGATCCCCGGATCGGTCACCACCGGCAGGCCCTCGCCGTAGCCTATGCCCTCGACAAGCCGCACCAGATCCGGGTTCTTCATTTCCTCGCTGATCCTGGTGTAGCCCAAAAGGCAGCCGAAGACCGCAAGCGCGGTGTGCAGGGGGTTAAGGCAGGNGCAGACTTTCATCCTTTCGACCTTGTCCACGGTTTCCCGGTCGGTGAACAGCGCCCCGGCTTTTTCCAGGGGGGGCCTGCCGTTGGGGAAGACGTCCTCGATTACCAGGTACTGGGTTTCCTCGGCGTTGACGAAGGGGGCGGCGTGGGTGTTTTTCCCGGTTACCATGCCCCGCATCCCCTCGATGCCCGCGTCGGCAAGCATGTCCCGCACGCCGTCGTCCGGGCGGGGGGTTATCTTGTCGATCATCGTCCAGGGAAAGGACAGTTTTTTGGGGTCGCGCACGTAGTCCAGGAAGCCGGCCTTAGCCCTGCCGTTCCCGGCCCATTCCACGGCGAAGGCCTCCACGGCGGCGAAGAGTATGTCGCCGTTGTGCGAGCAGTTGTCCATGCTGACCATGGCCAGGGGGGCCGCGCCGCGCGCGTAGCGCTCGTGGCAAAGGGCGGCTATTCGGCCAAGGTAGCTTTTGGGATCGCCGGGCCCGGCCGCCATGTCCCCGGCGACGCCCGGCAGGAACCCGCCGTCCGCGCCCCTAAGGCCGTATCCCTTTTCGGTTATGGTGAAACTGGCCATCTGCAGGGAAGGCTTCGCGAAAATATCGCGCAGGGCCCGGAGATCGCCGTCCATCCTGTGAGCCGAGGCGACCGACGCCACGACCCGCTTTTCCGTGGTCCCGTCGGCCTTAAGCGTGACAAGCAGGGTCAGGTTGTCGAAGGGGGCGAAGCACCCGTCGATGATCTCGCCGTCGTAGCCCTCGGCGACCACCACGCCCGTTTCGGCGAGCCCCCGTTCCAGCAGCGTCTGGGCCATGGCGGCCGGAAAGGCGCGGAAAATGTTTCCCGCGCCAAAGTGGACCCACGCGGGGGATTTTTCGGTGGCGGCGACCATGGCCTTTCTGTCGAATTGGGGCAAGGCGACCCCGGCTTTTTCCCATCCGGCCTTGTCGGCCAGTTCCCTGTCGTTAAGACGCATTTTTCGCTCCTTAGTGTCCCCAAAATATAGCATACCGGCGGGCGGGATTCAACGCACGCGGCCTTGCCCGCCGTTGTTGACACATTTTTCGGAATTTCGCATAATTCCTGCATGAGCTGTTCCGGGTACGACAAACGGTCTTCGCAAGAAAGTCGTGGACTTTCATTTGGAAACGTGACTTTTACCCCCCC
>WQRP01000105.1 GCA_009786675.1 Treponema sp.
CACAAGTTTTTCGTCGTCGGCAAGGCGGACAAGTCGGAGATCGGGGCGTTCGTCGAGTCGATTAGGGAAACCGCGATTAAGTACTTCGATTCGGTGCGGTACTTTATCACCGGCGCGGACGGGAAGTTCGAGCCTTGGGACGGTGCCACCTCGGAGGTGAGCAACGAGGATCTGTGGGCGGAGTTCGCGGGCTACGTGGAAAGGCTGTTCTGGCTTGTCGGTTCGGTCAAGGCCGGGAAGAAAACGCCCGGGGATCGGTTGCTGGGCGAGATTGCGCGGGAGATCAAGGAGAAGCAGGCCGTCTGCGCGGCGGCTTTGGGGTACGGGTTGCTGGCGATTCTGCGGTCGATTGTCGCCCGACAACCCGGAGAGGGCATGGACGACAAAACCGGCGAAGGCGAGCTTGCCGCGAATCTGGCGTTCGACCATTGGGGGTTGGAGCGCAAACTTGCGGAGCAGATCGGGCTTTTCGGCGCGACCGGCACCGACCCGAGGCGGATCGCGGACATAAGCAAGGCCGTGCTGCGAAGGATTTCCTGTGGCAGCGATTGCGTCTGCTGTGACGGCACTGTAGAGGTTGTCGCGCCCTTCGAGGCGGGGCATTGCGCGGCGGAGTTTATCGAGGCGAATTACCTGCAGGAGGATTTCCGCCGTCTTATCGGCGCGAACGTTTTCAACGATATTACTTGGTTCAACAAGGAAGCCTTCGAAAGCACGGTGCTTTACGGCAAGCTGTTCCTGCTGCTGGAAGCCTGCCCCTGGGAAGGCGGCCGGCGACAGCCCTGGCTTGATCGCGCGGCGCGGATCGGCGAGACGGCGGAGGCCTTGGAGAAGGCGAAGGAGGCTTCCGGGTACAAGCTGGGCGGGCTGTTGCGCGCGCTTACCGGGGAAGAGGACACTGGTGTTTACCCGTTTAGGTAAACACCATAGAACCTTCCTGTCGAACGACCACCGTCAGGTATATCTATCCGGACAGGGTGCGCAGGATCCGAAACCCACTTGCTTACGGGCGCGGAAGTCGCGGTTCAAGACATTCCGGCAGGCGGGCATTCCGTGCGAGGGCGCCTGCGGACACAGATGCCGTTTTCTCGCATCAGGCACGCCACCCGCTTGCCTCCCGCGTTCACGCCGTGCGAGTTCAAGCCTTATCCTGGGGCTTCCGTAGCGCCCCTTTTGCCTGTCGGATATCGCGCGGATAAGCCCAAGAAGCTTTGTGTCAGAGTCCCTGCGCCTGTCGCAGTTGCCGTGCCTGTCCCATTTGTAGTATGCCGAGCGGCTTGCCCCAAGAAAGGCGGCCATCTGTTTGACGCCGTGCTGTCCGCGGCTTTCGCGGATGAAACCGTACGCCGTCACGGGATTTCCGCCTGGGCGAAGATGGCCGCCGTTTTTTTTAGGATTTCGTTCGCCGAGCGCAGGGCCTTGTTTTCCTTTCGCAGCGGATTCGATCCCGCTGGCCAGGGAAAAGCTTTTTGGCCCTCTGATGGACAGGGCGCGTGAGTTTCTTCGAGTGTCAGAGCAAATCTTGGCTATCACACTTTAAGCAGGGTTATTCAAGAGCTTTGCCACCGACAAGGTTTTTGGGTGTTCCATTTCAGTTTCAGAAAATGACCGTCTCCGCTAATGATGATGTCCGCATCGGCAATAATTGCGGCATTCAATATGGGGTGGTCTTTGGGATCCGAAATTAACTTACAGGGCTTTTGCAGGGCGTGATTATGGAAACAGCAAAGCGGAGAAAAGAACGTTTGTGTCGGCCATTATTTTCATCGACGGCTTTTCTCGCCATACCTAATTTCATCGACAAGTCGCTGGACGTCTTCTTCGGAATCAGCGCCAAAATACCCGGCCGCTCCCTCGAAGGCTTTTTGGGCATTGATGATGGCGGTGGCGGAGGCATTGTTGATCACGACTTCGCCGTCGCCTCGCTCAAAAAAGAGGATTTTATCGCCCTCCCTCAGGTTGAGCCCTTTCCTGATTTCAATCGGAACCGTTACCGGATCCCCTGGCTAAATTCATGGGCCATCCTCGGTGGCGGCTTTTTTTGCGGAATTTTCCCGCCTCTGGGTTAAGAAAGAATAACGCCGAGGTTATGCTCCGGAGCGGGCAGGCCGAATGGCCGGATGAAAATATCCGCCTTGGTTGCTACAATAAAGGCGGCTTGCCCGAATGGATGGCGGCGACAACGGTATTTTGGAGGCACGACACAATGACTAAGGCCCATGGCAAACTTTGGAACAGGGATTTTTCCCTGATAATACTGGTGCAGGTTCTTGCGCTGTTCGGCAACTCGATACTCAGCTTCGCCCTGCCCCTGCACATACTGAACATCAGCGGTTCGCCGGCGCTGTTCGGAACAGTTTTGGCGTTGTCGTTTATTCCCCTTATCGTAATGTCGCCCGTCGGGGGCGTTATTGCGGATCGGGTCAGGAAGCAGCGGATCATGTTTTACATGGATTCCGTTACGACTGTGCTGATAGTGCTGTTCATTGCGGTAAGCCACAACGTTACGTCGGTTACGATGATGGTGACCCTCGTGGTTGTCAAGGTAATGGCGCTTAACGTCGTTCAGGGGCTGTACATGCCCACCACAATGTCGGCCGTGCCGTTTCTTGTTCCCGCCGACAAGNTGATTCCCGCCAACGCCATTGCAAACAGCGTNTTCTCGCTGTCAAATATCGTGGGCCCGGTTGTCGGGGGCATTCTTTACGCGACCTTCGGCCTGCGGCCCGTGCTTTTCGCCAGCGTCGCGATTTTTGTCGTCGTGGCGGCCATAGATTTGTTTATCAATATTCCGTACAGGAAACAGGAGTTCCCGGGCGGCGTCATGCGGATGTTGAGGGGCGACTTGGCTGGATGCGCCCGTTTTGCGACGAGGGAGAAACCGGCGCTCGGCAAGGTGGGTTTCATCATGTTTTTGTTCGGCATTCCGTCGATGGGCATGATTATCGTAACGCTTCCGGTGCTAATCACCCAAACCCTTGGCCTGGACATGCGCCTTTTCGGGCTTAGCCAGGGGATCATGATGGGCGGGGGGCTTCTTGGCGGCGTTCTGGCGGGCACGTTGGAAAAAAGGCTGACAATAAAAAAAGCCCACCGGCTTCTGGCGCTGTGCAGCATATCCATCGCGCCAATGGGGTTGGTGCTTCTGTTTGGCGTTCCCACGACCGCCGCCTACGTAACCATAACCGTATCCAGCGTCCTTGTGATGCTGACCTTTCAGATAGTCAGCATCCAGATGCTGGCGTTCATCCAGCTCGAAACGCCGGGCGAACTTGTGGGGAAAATTCTTGCCGTTACCATGGCGCTTGTGCTGGCGGCGTATCCGGTTGGCCAGCTTCTTTTTGGGGTGCTTCTGGAGCACTTTCACGAGCGGCCCTGGCTTGTCCTGTCCGTAGCCGCCGTCATGGCGGGCGCGGTCGCGGCATACTCCAGGCGGCATTTCGGGAAAATCAAGGCGGGCTATTTAAGGCATTACGAGAGCCAGGAAGCCGCCTAGCCTCTTGCGCCATTCGTCGCCACTAAATTGTCACTATGTTATTAACACCTCGGTTTCACCGTTTGTCCCGTCGTTGAACAGGAAAAGCCGCTGTTCCTCCGGTCGTAACTCGAAACGCAGCCCGGTGTCAACTTTCGCTCCCGCCCCGAACCGTTCCGCCGGCAGGTAGATAACGGTAGGCTCGGCAATCTCGCCGTCCGCCCTAAAGCGATAGCGGAAAACGCCCTTCCCGCAATCCCACCTTATGAAAACCGGTTCCCCGGCCGTTGCCATGGGGTAGGGGCGTTTCCATCCGGCCACGGCGCGTTCGGCACCTTCCGAGAAAATCGAGAGGTCCTCGTCGTTCCAGCCGTCGCCGTGCGCGTTGGTGTTGTCGGCGGTGTAGTTCCACAGCGTCGAGTGCAGTAGGTTCGCGTCAACCGCGTTGAAGTACATGGACAGGGCCTTCTCGTGCATGGAGTAGTCCCCGGTGGAAAAGGCGTGGCGTTTGTTCATGTCAAAGGCCAGGCCGAATTCCCCAAGCAGCGATGGCGCGTTCCCCATGTTTTCCCTTGCCCACTTTACCCCCTTGGCCAGACAGCGGTCGAAAAAGGCCTGTACGTTTTTTTGCCCAAGGATTAACCGGAACTTTCCCGGGTCGATCGTGAACCGGTGGTTGAACCGTTTCATGAACAGGGAAAAGCCGTCGTACCAGTGGAAGGCGTTTACAATGTTCGCGTTGGCGATGTCCGGGCTCGCGCCGGCAAGCTCGGCTTTGTCCCATTCCGGGTGCTGCTCGGCCTTGCTGCCTGGGGGCGTTCCCTCGATAAGGAAGAAGGCGTTCTCGTTCACCTCCCTCTGTGCCCGGATAAAGTCGAGAAGGAAGGGCCTGTGGAAATCCCTCATGAAGTTCGCTGGCCTCCCATCAAACGTCGCGAAATGATCCGGGCGCAACAGTCGCGGCTCGCCGCCTTCGTCCGTCCAGACCCCGGCCTGTTTCCATGGGCAGTCAAAGCCCTCCCTAAACAGCGGCTGTTCCCCGGGATTGAAAACCTCGCGCCCGGGCCTAGCCCCGGGTTTGTACACCGGCACCTGGGTTGCCCGGCCGGAGGCTGCGCGCATGGAATCCCAGGGGGACGGCCGGGGACCCATGGGCATGACCGGGCTTTCCGACGCTTCCAGGTTTTGGTGGCCGATGAACCCGGGGTACGGCTCGTTCATAACTCCCCAGCCGGCGACGGCGGAGCAGTTTTTCAGCCGGCGGTAGCAGTGGCGAAAGGCCGCGACGTAATGGCCCTGCAACCAGTCCTGCACGTTCTTGCCGTCAACCGTCAAGTCTGGCGCGTAGGTCTTACCCCCAAAAAACAGGCTGAACATGGTCGCCGCCGCGTAACGGTTGTAGTTGCTCGGCCACATCATGCGGGGGAAAGGCTCGCCGGCCGGGTGCCTGGCGGTTTTGTGGAACTCGGCGTAGCGTTGCCGGGTAATTCCCGCGCCGGTCGCGTCAATCCTGCCAAGGTCGATGCCCAGCCTCTCCAGCGTCCATGCCGGTGCGCCGTCGCCGCCAGTCCACCTGCTCCACACGTCCTGGTGCGGATCGATAAAGACCGATATGCCCTTTTTCGCGGCCACATCCAGAACTTTGCGAAGGTAGGCAAGGTATGCCTCGTCGTACAGCCCCGGGCCGGCGTGTTCCAGGGCCTCCCAGGTTATGACCAGCCGCAGAAAGGTCAAACCCGCGCGGGCCAGGCGGTCAAGGTGGCTTTCCGCGTCCTCCAGGGGGAAGGGCCGCCCCACGAACGAGGCGTTTTCCGGGTTTTCCAGCGACTCCGGGCGCATACCACAGCCGGGCGGGCCGAAGGGGTTTTTCGCGTCGCCCCCCAGGTTCACTCCCCGCAGAATCAGGGTTCGCCCCTCGTCATCCAGTATCCGACCATCGATTATTCGCATTTTCGCCCCCCGAAAAAATGGATTCCCTGGTGCTTTTTTACATCCTGTCGCATGGCATTGGCGTTGTCAAGCAAGGGTTGAATCTATTCCGGTTTTGGGGTATAGTAAACCCAGGCCTTCGAAAAGCCCAACTTGCCGGCGTGGCGGAATGGCAGACGCGGTAGACTCAAAATCTACTATTCGCAAGGATGTAA
>WQRP01000106.1 GCA_009786675.1 Treponema sp.
GTGATTTTTTTCGCCGCCCCGATCATGAACTTGTCGAAGAGCAGGGGAACGCCGATAAAGAACGTCACGCCCGCGTCCCTGGCGTCGGCGCGAATCACGTCGCCGATTACCCTGTCAACGATTACCGTTGGAATGCCGAAGCTTATGGGCGCGATGAAGCAGCAGGTGGTTGGGTAGGTGTGGTGCAACGGCAGGACGTCGAGAAACACGTCCGTGTCGTTGGGCTCCAGGATGCGGATTGCCGCGCTGGCGTTGGCGATGATGTTTTTGTGGGAAAGGGTCACGCCCTTGGCCACGCCGGTGGTGCCGGAGGTAAACACGATGGAGGCCGGGTGGTCCGGCGCGATGCTGTCGGGATTCGGCAGGGTCTGGCCCGCGGCGTCCTTGCCGAAGTCCTGGAACTCGGATTTGCCGCCGTTTTTCCCGGAGCTTATGCATACCGTGGCCGCCATCTTCGCGCCCTCGCCGGCCAGGGATTCGGCGAAATCCTGTTTCTTACTGGAATGGAAGAAGGCCTTGGCCCTGGTTATCTTGATTATGTTAAGGCACTCCTGTTCCGTGACCAGAAAATCCACCGGCACGATGGAAAGGCCGGCTATAATGGTTCCCATCCAGGTCGCCATCCACTCCGGCCGGTTTTCGGCCCACAGAACCACGCGGTCGCCTTTGGTAAGCCCCGCCGCCAGCAGTCCCCTGGCGACACGGCGGCATTCATCGCCGTACTTGGAAAAACTCCACCGGGTAAATTCCTTTTGTCCGACGGGGCGGTACAGGATCGCGTCCTTGCCCGCGTGATCCCTGGCGACCTGCTCCAGAAGCTGGGCGAAGTTTTGGTGGGGATTATCTGGCATGTTCGAAATGTAGTCGCTGAATTTGAGCATACTTACCTCGTTTTATTTGGTTTGCCCTCAGTATGACACATTTTGGAATTGTGTCAATACAAAACGGTGTTTTTTTTGCGAAAAATCCGCGTTTTTTGCAACCTTTTGGGGTTTTTCGTGTCGGCAGCCAATCGCCGGCCGCAAAAAAAAACACCCGGCACCAAATGCCGGGTGTTTGCCGATTGCCTTCGTCCTACCTAACCAGGATAAACTCCACCCTGCGGTTTTGCCACCAAAGGTCGTGTTCCTCGAACGCCACCACCGGGCTGTTGCCGCCTATGCCGACCGACGTCATCCTGTTCCGGTTTACCCCGTTGCGCGCCAGTTGGTCCAGCACCGTCCGCGCCCTGGCCTCGCTCAGCCTTTGCAGGATCGGGGCCTCGTTGTTGCGGGCGGGGCCAGGGGGGAAGGTCGGGTTGGCGTGGCCCTCCACCGTTATCCTGTAGTCGCGGAAACGGTTCAGGCTTTCGGCCACCTGCCGCAGCACCCGCAGATTGTTCTCCACCTGGTACGCCGGCAGACCGCTGAAGTCGGCCGCGTTCGCCGCGAAGATAATCGCCGGAACCTGGATCCGCAGGCGATCCCCGTCGCGGATCACCAGGATGCCCACGCCTATTTCCGCCTCGATCGTGCTGGAGTTGCCGAGCCTGTCCGTCGCGGAAAACCGTATCGGATAGTTCATCGCGGACTGGACAAGCTCGCCCCTGCCGCTCCTGCCGTCCCAGATCAGCCTTTCGGCCGGGCTGCCCCTGCCTTCCATGCGATGGAAAACGTGGAAGGGGGCCACCGGCTGCAGGATCTCCAGGTACCAGGACTCGATGGGCACCGGGCTTGCCGCCGCAAGGCCGATGTACAGCTCGTCGTCCACGCCGTCGTTGTCCGGGGTGAAGTACCTGGGCTGGGCGGCGAAGGAAAGCGCCGGGCCGGTGACGTGAACCAGGATCGGCGCGGACTCGGTTACGGCCACGTCGCCCTTGATATAGTTCACCGTAAGTACCGGGGTAAGGAGCCCCTCGCGGACGCCGCCGCCGTCGGTCAGGCCGTTCCAGGCGATGCTGGCCGGCGGGGGCGGAACCGGGCTGTTCGGCGGCGCCGAGGCGAAACGCCTTATCGCCGCCCCGTCGCCGTCCCTGATTTCCAGGCTCCAGCTTTCGATTCCGCCTGGCAGCGAGGTCATGATCCCGAAGCGCACGAGCTCGGCGTTGTGCTGGCCCGGGCGCGGGGCTATCGCCGTTTCCGACGCGGTCAGAATCAGCTGGGGAATCCTGGCGTCCAGGACTATGCCCGGGACGCCCAGGCTTGTGCTGTTGCCCGCCTCGTCCACGGACCGCAGGACGAGCTGGTAGGTTCCGTCCGGGACTATGTTCCCGGCCCCGTCCCTGCCGTCCCAGAAGATCCCTGGGGCGGCCCCCCTCCAGTTCCATGTGCGGACCGGGGTTCCGGCGGCGTTCACGATGGATGCCTCCCACTCGTCGTTGGCCTCGGTGCTTATGTTAAAGGGGATGGTGCCGCGTCTGCCGTGGGGCGAGAAAATCGTGTAGGGGGCGGAAACCGTGGCGCGGGGCGGGGTCACGTCCACCTCGAAGGGAAGGCTCACGGCGTGGGGCTGGATTCCGTGAGCGTACAGGATTTCCAGCCTTGCCGTATACAGACCCTCGGGCACCACGGCGTTCGCCGCGTTCCTGCCGTCCCAGCTTATCGCGGCCGGGGGGAGCCCCTGCCCCTGGAAGGTGCGGACGGTTTGCCCGGCGCCGTCCAGGATGTCCACCCTGTGGCTTACGACGCCCTGGGTTTCCTGGACCTGGGCGATCAGGTTAATCGAGTTGCGGGCGCCGGCCCCGGTTGGCGAGAAGGCCCTAAGGTCGGTGTTCATCATCACCGGGGCGTCCCTGGTGCTAAGAGTAAAGCGAATCACGTTGGACTGCCCAAGGTTGCCGGCCTGGTCCATCGAGAAAAGGTGGAAGGTGTACTCGCCGTCGGCGGCGAAGGTTCCCGCCTCGCCGTGCCCGTCCCAGCGCAGCTCCGCCGGGGGGTGGCCGGCGAACCGGAAGGCCCGCACCGGCACCTCGCCGGGGCGATCCGCCCTGCGGATTTCGCCGATCCACAGGTTTTCGTGCGAGCCTTCCAGCCGGAAGACCATCTCCTGCTGGATGCTGTCCGCGACCGGCGCGAAGGCCAGGTAGTCCGCCCTGACCGTCGCCCGGGGCGGCGTGGTCCTAAGGTTAAAGGCCGGGGACACGGCCCTGGACACGAAGCCGTTCAGGTACTGCACGGAAAGCTCCGCGGTAAAAACGCCTTCCTCCAGGATTGCCCCGTCGTCGCCCCTGCCGTCGAAATGCATCATGTCCGGCACCGACGCGATCATCGGGGAACCCATCCCGGCCGGGGTGGCGGTCCAGGTTGCGCCCAGGCCGCCCTGCCCGGGGGAAATGGTGCGGCGCACGTTCCCCAGCCCGTCCTTTACCCGAATCGTCCACTCGGTAACCTCGTCCCTGGACGGCACGTTCAGGCCCATGGCCAGCGTGTTCCTCTCGCTTGCCGTGCCCGGGCTGAACCAGGGGTCGGCTATGAACACGCTTACCTGCGGCCTTATCGTGTTGACTATGATGTTGGCCAGGCTCGCGCCCGTCCGGTTCATCGCCCTGTCCGTCGCCGCTATGCGGTAGGTGTACACGCCGTCGGGCACGATTATCCCCTGGTCGTTGCGCCCGTCCCAGACCCTGGGGCCCGGGTTCCCGCTTTCGACGTCGAAGGTTCGGACCCTGTTTCCGGCCATGTCGTAGATGCCGCTTTCCCAGGCGTGCTCGTAGGATCCCCGGTGCGTAAAGGTGATCGTGTCCCTTGCGCCGCCCGGGCTGAAAATCCTCATCGCGTCGTCGATCGGGTCGATCGCGATCTCCGGGGGCGTGTTCCTAAGCACCGCCTCGAAAACCTGGCTGGTCACGGTGTTGCCCGAATCGTCCGCCGCGGTAATCGTAAAGAAATACCTGCCGTCCGGGGCCGGTTCCCCGGAGTCGGCGATCCCGTCCCAGCGAAGGGTCGGCGGCACCTCGACATGCTCCCGCACCGAAAAAAGGTTGCCCATGAAGTTCCTGAAGTTGATGGTCTGGGGCCTAAGCTCCCTGTTTCTGATCGTGCGGACGACCCGGCCTTCCTCGTCGCGAATCTCCCAGTACCAGCTTGCCACGTAGCGCTCGTCGGTAATGCCGATCGGGAATTCCAGAAAGTCGGCCCTGCCGTCGTTGTTGGGCGAGAAATACAGAGTTTCGGTGTGCGCGATCGTGATGACCGGGGGCCTTCTGTCGGCGATCCCGACGTTCCAGGTCACGCCCGCGCCCATCGCGGTCACCCCGTCGTACAGGGGGCGAAAGGCCAGGTCGGTGCGAAGGTCCCCGTCCGTGGGCAGCCTTCCCCCGGCGACGCGCCTGCCGCCTGTGGGCAGGGGGATGTTGACGCCAATGCCCACCGAGGGAAGCGCCGGGAAGGATCCCCCCTCGGCCAGTTCCCTGGCGTTAAGGCCGGATCCGCTTGGCCAGGAAACCGAAAGATCCACCATCTGGGCAATCTCGAAGCGCAGCCCGGCCTTGAAGATAAGGCTTATCCAGTCGAAGTGTATGATAGAGGGGATCTCCAGGTCGGCCTGGGCGTTTACAAGCAGGGGATCCCGCCCGCCGTCCCTGCCCCGGATCCGCAGCAGGTCAAAGGAAACGCCGCCGGCCGGGGTGAACCAGGTCGGGGCCCAGCTCCTGCCCATGCTTCTTATCGTCGCCGCCCAGGTAAAGTTTTCCAGGGGGCCGAGCCTGCCGGTGTTCCATCGGAAGCCCAGGTCGCCGTTCAGCGTCCAGTCCCGGGCAACGTTGTCGGTGCCGAAACCGAAGTTAAGCCCCATGCCCACCGACATCCTGGGAAAGACCTCCTTGGCGACGCTTAGGTTTCCGGAAAAGACCGATCCCACCGGGAAGGCTTCGAAGGGA
Source organism: Treponema sp. (assembly GCA_009786675.1). The sequence continues at coordinate 4,856 of WQRP01000106.1, forward strand.
CTATGGATAAACCTGATCGAGGTGCCGAAGACCGCGAACCGGGTGGGAACCAACAGGCCCATGTCGACCGCGCTGCCGAACTCGCTCTCGTCGCCCAGCCTGGCAAGCCCCATGTACCCAAGGTTAAAGACGACGCGCTGCGCCTCGCCACCCTGCGCCGGGTTCACCGCGCTTGCCGGCGCCCCCCCGGTCGTCGTGGTAAAGGCCCCCGCCCCGGCAAGTCCGGGCGAGTACAGGTGCTGTATCGCGTCAGCCCCATGGCCGGGGAAATCCACCGCCCAAAGCGACGTTCCGCCACCCGACAAGAGCGCGGCAAAAAGGGCCGCGCCAAATACCGCCGCGCAAAACGACCTGTTCCTTGCAAGATTACGCATAAAATCCTCCCCGAGCTTCCAGTAGCTTCTAATATATTCGAAACAATCGCGTGTTTCAATATAGTACACGTGGCCCAAAATTAAAGCTTGACGTTTCTGCTAGCGGCTTGTATAATGCTTCTACAAGGGTAGCCGTCATTCAAAAGGTGTGCTTGTTTGCTTGGCTTCGTAAAGACTGCGACTAGGTACTTTTATGAAAGCATACGAAAACAAGGCTCCGAAAACGGCGGCACGGTTAGACACGAATATTTCCCTGGGACATTATGCTTCGTGTGGCGTGGTATTGTTTTCATGTGAAAGTACCCCCCCC
>WQRP01000107.1 GCA_009786675.1 Treponema sp.
AGTTTCTGTTTGCCCAGCGTTTCGACCTTTTCAACCTTCTGCTGGGGCAACAGGCTTGCGTGCATTTCGTCCACCTGCAACTCCCTTGCGACGGCTTTGGCAATCTGTGGCGTATCGCCCGTTAGCATAACGGTTTTTCTAACCCCCAGTTTTTTTAACGATGCGACAAGCCCGTAACTGTCAGGCTTTATCTCGTCGGCAATCACGACACAGCCTGCGTATACGCCGTCCGCCGCGACGTACACTTTCGTGCCAACGCTTTGGGATTCCGCGAACGCGATCCCCATTTTGTGCATCAGCTTTTCGTTCCCGGCCAGAACCGTTTGCCCCTTCACGCTGACGCTTACACCATGGCCGGCGATCTCCTCATACCGGGTTAGCCCTTCCCTGTCAATTTCCCTGCCATATTCCTTCAGGATCGACACGGCAATTGGATGGTTCGAAAAGGTTTCCGCATGGGCGGCCAGTTCCAGCAAACCGCTTTCGGCAAAGCCATTCGCCGGTTGCATGGACGTGACCTTGAACACGCCTTGCGTCAGCGTACCCGTTTTGTCGAACACCACCAAGTCCAGATTGGCAAGTGCCTCCAGATAATTCCCGCCCTTTACCAAAATCCCCTTCTTTGACGCCCCGCCAATCCCGCCGAAAAAGCCAAGGGGGATGGACACAACCAACGCGCAAGGGCAGGAGATTACAAGGAATATCAGGGCACGGCTAATCCAGTCAAACCATTCACCACCGAAAAACAAAGGCGGAATGGTTGCAAGCAGTACCGCGAACCCTACGACCGTGGGGGTATAGTACCTAGCAAATTTTGTTATAAACGTTTCGGTGGGGGCTTTTTTGTTGGCGGCGTTTTCAACCAGGTCCAGTATTTTTGACACGGTAGATTCGCCAAATGTCTGCGTGGTCCGTATAGTAAGAACGCCGTTCCGGTTTATGCAGCCGGACAAAACGCCGTCGGACACGGACGCTTTTCGCGGGACGGATTCCCCGGTCAATGCCGTGGTGTCCAGCATGGCCTCGCCTTCCGTCACAATGCCGTCCAGCGGAATCTTTTCGCCGGGTTTTACCACAAACAGATCCCCGATCCGCACGATCCCCGGATCAACCCGAACAATCTGTCCGTCTTTTTTCAGGTTGGCATAGTCCGGGCGAATGTCCATAAGATCGCCGATTCGCTTCTTGGATTTTGCCACGGCCATTTCCTGAAAAAACTCGCCTATCTGGTAAAACAGCATTACGGTAACGGCCTCGGCGTATTTACCGATTGCGATTGCGCCGAGTGTTGCAACCCCCATAAGAAAGTTTTCGTCAAAGATTTGCCCCTTTGCGATGTTCCTGACCATCCGCAGAAGAACCTTGTGCCCAAGCAGCAGATAGCTGAACGCGAACAAGCCCAGCGCGATGTGTCCGCCCGCGTTTATGTCAAGGACATATTCAAAAAGTATGCCCGCGAAAAACGTAGCCGCCCCGGTAGCCAGCCAAATAATTTTTGCCCCTCTCATTGTGTGTCCTCGCTTACGTGGGCAAGCCCCTGCCTGAAAATCTCTTCGACATGTTTGTCGTCCAACGAGTAAAATACGATTTTCCCGTCGCGCCTGTTCTTTACCAGCCTGCTCTGCCGCAGAATCCTAAGCTGGTGCGAAATCGCCGACTTGCTCATCCCCAAAAGCGCGCCGATGTCGCAGACGCACAGTTCCTCGTGCAGTAACGCGCTGATGATCCGCACCCGGGTAGAGTCGCCGAATACCTTGAACAGTTCCGCCAAATCGAAGAGCCGCTCTTCCTTCGGCATTCGTTTTTTCACCTTTCTTACAACGTCCTCGTGTATAACGGGACAGTCGCATCGATCCGCTTCCATGGGAGCCTCCTGTAGATTATCGATTGCACAATTGAGCAACCATTCAACTATAATATACCGTGGCGCGGCATCTTTGTCAAGTTTCCGGCCCCCGTTTTGCGTAGGCTTGAAAAAATCCCAAGATTCCCTTACTTTTATACCTATGGAAACATCTCTTCCCCACAGGGGCGTTCTGTGCGCTTACGAGCTTGTGCGGCTTGTTTTTCTGACGGGGGCTTTTATACAGTTGCAGCTTGGCGGGCCGGCTCCCCTCCCGCTGCTGTCGCTGATTACGCCGGGGGCACTCTTTTTCCTTGTCGCGCTGTTTTGGCTACTGGACATGCCCCGTTACCGCGCTTACGGCCCGCTTTACCTTGTGGGAAAGGGGCTGGGTGTAATGACGGCGCTGTTATGGATTTTTTTCACGGATAACTATATCATAAGGGAATTGATCGTCGGAACGGAACGGTTTTTTGCATCGGGTATAGTCCTTCTGCTGGTGCCGGGGGACATGTTTTCGGCGTGGCTCGTACTTAGAATTATGCGTAAATAAACGGAGGTCGAAATGCGTATTATACCTGTAGCAAGCGGAAAAGGCGGCGTGGGAAAATCACTGGTGTCCGCAAACCTTGCCGTGGCTTTTGCCCAGGCCGGACAGAGGGTCGTGGTTGCGGATCTTGATCTTGGTGCGTCGAACCTGCACCTTGTACTGGGACATCAGGCCCCCAAAAAGGGAATCGGGACCTTCCTGAACAACACCAGGTCGAATTTTAACGACGTGATTACCGAAACCGGCGTGCCGGGCCTCCGTTTTATTCCCGGCGACACGGAAATTCCCGGGATGGCCAACCTAAAGGCTTTCCAGCTCAAGGCTCTGGTAAAAAGGTTCGTTGCCTTGCAGGACAGCACCGACGTGCTTATTCTGGACCTTGGCGCGGGGACCCATCAGTCGATTCTGGACTTTTTTCTTCTTTCCGGGCAGGGCATTATCGTTGCCTCCCCAGCGGTCACCGCAGTGCTGAACGCATACGTGTTTCTCAAAAACACCGTCTTCCGGCTTATGTTTACCACCTTTCCCCAGAAGTCCGCCGCGTGGAAGCATCTGGAAAAAATACGCGCCGGCGGTGCCGGGCCTCAAAGACAGTACATCCCCAAGATACTGCCGGAAATTCGCGAAATCGATCCGGAATCCTACAACGCCTTCTGCGAAAAGCTTTCGCGCTTACGTCCCCGGCTAATCGTAAACATGATGGACGACCCCAAGGATGCCGATGTCGCGATGAAGATTCGCCGTTCCTGCGAGGAATACCTTAGCCTGCAAATCGAACACCTTGGGGTAATCTACCGCGACACCATGCAGGACGTGGCCCTTGCGTCGCGTCTGCCCATCGTCATGTACAAGCCCCAGTCCGTACTGTCACAGGCGGTATACCGCATTGCCGACAAGATACTGCAAACCACAAACGATTCCGCCCTGCCGGACGAAAAGCAGATAGAAAACAGCTTTCAGGAAGCGGGGGTCGAGGCGGAAGTCGATTTCGGGCAAAAAATGGAATACCTTGAGGAGCTTCTGCATTCGGGGGCGCTTAGTCAGGGCGATTTGATCGAGACGGTAAAGTCCCAGCAATATGAAATCTCGAAACTGAAAAAGGAAAACAGCTTTATCAAGATGAAGCTGTCACAGGCGGCGGAGCAGGGGTTTAAGCTTTAGGGGCCTCGCTGAAAAAACCGTCCTTCCAGTTAAACCGACTCATCCGGGGGAGTGGTGCCCCCTGACTTATCGCCCGCATCAGATCCTTGTAGTCGTTTTTCTTTAGGGGCAGACCGCTAAGGTCCACGACAAAGCGACGGAAGCCGGAATCCTGCAAAAAGGAAACCTTGTCGATTATCGAAAACGGCTTGGCCGGGAACACCCTGGAACCTTCGGGGGCACCGGCAAGCATGAAAGTCTCGTCCCTGCTGTCCGAGAAAACCTTAAAGTCGTACCGCTTTCCAAGGTTGGCGCGAATGTGGAACAGCGGCGGCCAGGCAAAGATTGGCACAAAAACCCTGTCCTTTAACGACCTGCGGCTGTCCGGGCCCAGAGTGCGTTCCAGATTCTGCCGGTTGTTCTCCAGCGGCGAGACAAAGCCGTCCGCCCCAAGCGAAGCGACAAACGACATCGCCCATGTGTTGAACATGTACAACCACGGACCACCGATAATCTGCACCTCGGGGCGAAGGTCCTTAAAGAGGGGGAAATGCCCCGGATTGTTCGCCATGAACTGCCGGTACCCCAGATCGACCAGCTCCGGTATCCAGTCGGCCATGACCTGCGCCGTGGCCTGTGGAAAATACGGATCCAGCGAAAGTACAATGTCGGCGGGCTTAAACGGCAAAGGCTCCGCCCTTTCCAGCAGATGCCTTGCGGTCTTGCGGTTAAGGTCCAGCATCACCTTCGCCGGTCTGGACGACTGCACGACGTACAGATCCTCCGTGCGGGAAACCGCCACGTACAGCCCCTCCGGGAAAACCGCGTTCGGCCGGGCCTTTTTAACATCCCGGTTTTTGGGAGAAGACCCCCCGGAATGTTTCGCCCCGATAATCACCATGGGCACCGGTGCCTTCTCGTGCCCCGGCCCGCGACTGCCTTTTGCGTCGGCGGAGGTTACCGCCCTGTAGCGTTTTGACAGCCCACGGGTCTGGATAAGGTACACGCGGTCGCCAAGATCAAAGCCGTCGGGAATCGAAAGCCAGTATCCGTTTGCCGACCTGCCTTCCCTTGCGGCCTCGACATATTGCAGCTTGTGCGAAACCCTTGCCGAATCGTCGCTCTTGTGCAGACGTATCGAATCGCCGACGGCCGGGGGCAAATTCGCGGAATTACCCAGGCCGACAAAGCCCCTCCGCTCCCCGTCCCTGCCCTGCACCCTTCGCAGTGCCCCAAGACTTATACCCGTGCCGCCGTCCTGAACCGGGTTCAGCCAGTCTATGCCGTCGCCCGTTTCCGCCAGCGTCCCCTGGGGAGCCATGGCCGCGTTAAAGTAAAACGAGGTCTTGCCACGGGCAAAATCGCCGCGCAGAATCCCCTGCCCTTTCTCTATGCTCTGCCGAACCCTCTCGTCGTCGCCGGCAGCTTCGCCGCTTTCGGCAATCGCGTCCAGCACGAGCCGGTAGGCGGACACCACCGCNCCGACGTATTCCGCNCTTTTCATGCGNCCTTCGATTTTTACGGCGTTTATCCCCGCATCGGCAAGCGCGGGCAGATGNTCCAAAAGCTGCAAGTCGGAAGGGCTNAAATAGTACCCGCTTTCCAGCCGATCGCTTTCCGAGCCGCCCCTGTGGTACAGCCGGCGGCAGGCCTGCGTACACATCCCCCGGTTNGCCGACTTGCCACCCAGAAAGCTGGAGAACAGGCACAGCCCGGAAGCACCGACGCACAACGCGCCGTGCACAAAAACTTCGAGTTCCACGTTGGTCTCGGCGCGAACCGACCGGAGTTCCTCCANCGAAAGCTCCCGGGCAAGCACCACTCTGGAAACGCCGTGCCGCGAAAGCGCGTTGCAGCCCCGGCCGGACGCGACGTTCATCTGGGTCGATGCATGCAGCTTCAGCCCGGGGAACTGGGAGCGGACCATTGCAAGAACCCCAAGGTCCTG
>WQRP01000108.1 GCA_009786675.1 Treponema sp.
CTTTTACGCGAGCTGGACATGCTGGAACCGATTCGCGAGGCCCTGCTGCGGGGTATGCCGGCCCTTGGCACCTGCGCCGGGCTTATACTTATGGCTAAGCGCTTCACGGATTCCGGCTGGCAGCACTTTCAGGTGCTGGACGTGACTGTCTGCCGCCACGGTTTCGGGCGGCAACTGGGCAGCTTTCGTACCGAAGGCGAGTTTGCCGGGGTCGGCCGCTTTCCCATGGTGTTCATTCGCGGGCCCTACGTCACGGAAGCCGGTGCAGGGGTGGACGTTTTGGCTACGGTGAAGGACAGGATTGTCGCGGTGCGGCAGGGGAATCTGCTCGGCGTGGCTTTTCACCCGGAGCTGACGGAGGATACCCGGCTACACGCCTATTTTTTGCGAATGGTCGGGGAACAAAACACCACCGGATGACGATCTGCCTTGGTTTCAGCGCATGGTAGGTCAAGTAGTTGGATTCAGGTGCGAATTTCCCTGGAGGCCAAGGACCCCAAAGACTCGTAAGGGAAAACCGCCTCACGCACCCTGTCGGCAATACCCGCGCCGTCAAGCCCGGTGTTTCCAAGAAGTTCCGCCCTTGTCCCAAGAGCCTTTCCGCCGGCGGCAAAGTTTTCCGCCGCCGCAAGAACCAAGGTCTGCGCCCTGCAGCCGCGGGTGCGGGCAAGGGCCGTGGCGTACTCGCCGAATCCCCCGGCTCTAATCCCCTCCTCCACAAAAACAACGGTGTCGTAGGAATTCAGGATTTGCTCCAGGTAATCCTCGTCAACGGGTTTCAGGAAACGCAGGTTGTACAGATCCGCCTCCAGACCCCGCTCGTAAAGCAGACTCCGTGCCTCCAACGCCTGGGGGTAGAGGCTGCCGGTAAAGGCCAGGCAGACTCGGCTGCCCGGCTCGCGCTGCAGCCACGCCCCCCTGCCATGTTCCAGCGGGAACGACATAGAGGGATGATCCGGGGGACACAGAGCCTTGGGGTAGCGGAACATCACCGGGCCGTCAAGGCAGAGGGCGTAGTCCAGCATCATGCGAAGCTCGTTTTCGCCGGCCGGAGCAAGTATAGTCATGTTGGGAACCGGGCGAAACAGGGCTATGTCGAAAAGGCCCTGGTGGGTCTCGCCGTCCCCGTCAACGAAGCCACAACGATCAAGGGCGAAAACCACGGGCAGATTCTGCAGGGCAACGTCGTGAATCACCTGATCCACGGATCGCTGGATAAATGTCGAATAAATCGCCACCACCGGCCTCTGCCCCTGCGCCGCAAGCCCGGCGGCGAAGGTGACGGCATGGGACTCGGCAATGCCCACGTCGAAAAAGCGCCCCGGGTATGCGTTCCTGACCAGCGAAAGCCCGGTGCCCTTCTCCATCGCGGCGGTCAGCGCAACGACGCGGCGGTCCCGCCCGGCGGCGGAAAGCATCGCCGAGGCGAAGGCGTCGGTAAAGGACGGGCGAACGGGAGAAGCCAAGGATCCCGGAAGGGATCCCCGGGGGATCCCGGCATCCTCTATCCCGTCCGCCACCGAAAAAGCCCCCACCCCGTGGTAGTTGCCCGGATCGTCCTCGGCAAAACCATAGCCCTTGCCCTTGCGGGTAATCACGTGTACGACAACCGGCCGGTCAAGCCGGCGCACGTCCTCAAGCACCTTCATCAGAAGGCGAATATCGTGCCCGTCAATCGGTCCGACGTACTCAAAGCCCAAATCGACGAAAAAATTGTCGATGTAAAACACCGCCTTTACCGCCCGCTTCAGGCGCACCACGTAATCGAAAAAAACGTCCCCTATAAACGGTATCCTCTGCGCCATCGCGTCGAACGAGCGGCGGAAACTCTGGTATTTCGCCTTCATGGAAAGCCGGCTAAGGTACTTGGAAATCCCGCCCACGTTGGGGCTTATGGACATGTTGTTGTCGTTTAGGATGACGATAAGGGGAAGCTTCAGATGCCCGGCGTGGGAAAGTGCCTCGTAGGCAAGCCCCCCGGTCAGGGCGCCGTCCCCGATTACCGCGAGCGCCCTGCCCCGCCCACCCCGCAGCCGCTGCCCGGCAAGCAACCCCAGAGCCGCCGAAACGGAGGTCGAGGCATGACCCGTGTTGAAGGCATCGTGGGGACTTTCCTCCCTTTTGGGAAACCCCGCAAGCCCCCCCGCCCGCCTAAGCCCACGGAAAGAGGCATAGCGCCCAGTCAGCAGCTTATGGGCATAGCACTGGTGCCCCACGTCCCAAACGATTTTATCCTCTGGCGAGGCAAAAACCCGGTGCATGGCGATGCTAAGCTCCACCACACCCAGGTTAGAGGCAAGATGCCCCCCGTTCCGCGCCACCCTGGAAACGATTGCCTCCCGTATCTCGTCGGCGAGCCTTTCCAGCTCGCGGAACCTGAACCGCCTTAAATCGGCGGGGCCGGTAATCCGGGACAAAAGGGATGCAACGTTCGACATTGGTGAAATATCCCGTTTTTGTGATTTATTTCTTGTTCTTGTGTCTGTTTTTCCGCAANTTTTTCTTGCGTTTGTGCGTGGCAATTTTCCGCAGCTTTCGCTTTCTTCCGCAGGGCACTTCAGCTCTCCTTAAGGTATGGTTGTGTACGAAAGTCGGCACAAGCCGCTTTATACTTACTGCAAACCAGTATGGGGGATAGGACAAAAAAGGTCAAGTACTATTTCCCGTATGTGCGCCGTTTTGTGCGGCTCGGCTTGCAATGACCCAAAAAAGACACGGGAATGAAGAATGCCAGCACCGATACCCTAAGGCATCGGTCGGGAAAACAGCCGTTACCGACACGCCACTGGAGCAACGAAAGGTCAAGCGCCCCGAATCTTTTCCGCCAACAGCCAGCCGCATTCGTCGCACATATTAATCTGTGTCAATCCTTTTTCGTATCATATTGTCCGCTCCCGTCCAAAATTCCCGCAAGCACATCGACAATAAAAACATGCTCCTGAACAAGCACCCTTGCAGCCAATACCTCCGGCGTGTCACCGTCCAGCACTGGCACTTTTCTTTGCGCGATAATCTCGCCGGTGTCGTATTCGCCGCTTACCCGGTGAATGGTAATACCGGTTTCCGTCTCGCCGGCTTCCAGTACGGCCCTGTGTACGTTGATCCCGTACATTCCTTCCCCGCCGTACTTGGGCAACAGCGACGGGTGAATATTGTAGATGCGGTTTTCGTAGGCCTGTAGAACGGAAGCACCCATTTTCTTTAGGTAACCCGCCAAAAAAACAAGATCGGTTTGGTGTTCCAGCAGAGTGTCCAGCGTCCGTTTTTCCAGTGCCGCCGAATCCCCGATTACCTTGGCGCTAAAATGAAACGCTGGTATCCCCTCGTTTCGCGCCCTCTGCAAAGCCATCGAACCGCTGTTGTTGCTGATAACAACGCAAACCCTAGCATTCAGGCGACCAAACTTGCACGCATCGATAATGGCCTGCAAGTCGGAACCGCCCCCAGACGCAAAAACGGCAATGTTTTTCACGAAAAAGTTACCCCATCGCCCGGCACCACCTTCCCGATCACGAAAGCCTCGCCCTCCCCTACTTTCGCCACAACCGCCGACACGTCTTGCTCTTTCACCACCAGAACCATGCCGATGCCCATGTTAAAGACGTTATACATCTCTTCCTCTTGGATTCGGCCATGGTTTTGCAGGAAAGGAAATATCCCTGGCACTTTCCATGAACCTTTCTCGACAAGGACACCCAGCCCCTTGGGTATGATCCTGGGAATATTTTCGATAAAGCCGCCGCCCGTGATATGGGCCATGCCCTTCACCTCGGCCAGAATATCCAGAACAGTTTTAACGTAAATTCGCGTGGGGGTAAGCAACACTTCCCCCAGGGGGCGGTCGAAGCCATCGTACACCGTGTCAAGGGACAGGCCGTTATCCGTTACGATTTTCTTGATCAGGGAATACCCGTTGCTATGCGTGCCTGAGGAGGCAAGTCCCACCAGCACGTCCCCTTCGCTTATGCTTTCCCCGGTTATAATGCCCTTCTTTTCCACCACGCCCACGGCAAACCCGGCAATATCGTATTCGTCCTCGCTGTAAAGCCCGGGCATTTCCGCCGTCTCCCCACCAATCAGGGCACAGCCAGCCTGTACACAGCCTTCGCTTACACCCTTCACGATATCCTCTATCTGACTAGGGTCCAATTTTCCACAGGCAATGTAGTCCAGAAAAAACAGGGGTTGCGCCCCCTGGGTTATAATATCGTTGACACACATCGCCACCGCGTCTATGCCTATGGTGTCATGCTTTTCCATGGTAAAAGCCAGCTTCAGTTTCGTGCCAACGCCGTCCGTTCCGGACACCAGCACCGGTTCCTTTACGGAAACCGCGCCAAGGTCGAACAGCCCGCCGAAACCGCCCACCGCGCCCATCACCCCTGGACGCATGGTTTTCTGGATGTGCTTCTTCATGCGGGACACGGCCTCATAGCCGGCCTCTATATCCACCCCCGCGCTTTTGTATGCACTCGACATTTCCTATCCCCTCCCCCATTTGTCGCGAATTTCTTCCTCGTAATCATGAAGCTTTGTGGGGTAATCCCCGTTAAAGGATGCCATGCACAATCCCCTGTACCTGCCTTCCGATTGTATGCTAATGGCGTTGACAAGGCCTTCTTCACTAAGGAAGGCAAGGGAATTCGCGCCGATTATCGCGCATACTTCCTCCACGGAATGATCGGAACTTATTAGCTCGCTCCTGCTCTGTATGTCGATGCCGTAAAAACACGGGTACCTAAGCTGCGGGGACGAAATGCGGACATGCACGGCGGCCGCGCCAGCCTCGCGCAAAAGCCTGACGATTCGCTTCGTGGTGGTTCCCCTGACGATGGAGTCGTCCACAATCACTACGCTTTTGCCGGCGACCACGCCGCGCACGGGCGACAGCTTCATCTTTACCCCCTGCTCGCGCAGCTCCTGCGATGGCTGAATAAAAGTCCGCGCCACGTATCTGCTTTTGATAAGCCCCATCTCGTATGGAATGCCCGTGGTTTCCGCAAAACCAATCGCCGCGGAAACGCCCGAATCTGGAACGGCGGTTACGACATCGGCCTGCACGGGGGATTCTTTGGCAAGGATTTTTCCCATGTTTTTCCGAGCCGTGTGTACGTTCACGCCAGCTATGTTCGAATCCGGTCTGGCAAAATATATGTATTCCATGCTACAAATCTGAAGCGCGGTTTCGGCCTCCGGAATGAACATTTCCGACTTCATGCCCCTGTCGTTGATTATTACCATCTCCCCCGGGCGCACGTCGCGCACGAAGGACGCGCCGATTATGTCAAGGGCGCATGTCTCGGAGGCGATTACGTAGGCACCCCCCAAGAGGCCGATGGACAATGGCCTGATGCCGTTTGGATCGCGAACCGCCACCATCTCATCCTGCGTTAACAGGATATAGGAAAAACCGCCCTTGA
>WQRP01000109.1 GCA_009786675.1 Treponema sp.
GCGGAATACAGGACGGAAAGGCTTGGGCGGCAGATGCAGGAGATGATCGGTGCCCTTGTCCTGGAAGGCAAAATCAAGGATCCCCGGGTTTCCCCCTTCGTCTCGATTACCCGGGTAAACGTCTCGCGGGATCTTTCTTTCGCGGACGTGTACGTTTCCAATGTCCGGGGAACGGCGAACATCGACCAGTGCGCCCAGGGCTTGCAGAGCGCCTCCGGGTTTATCCGTTCCAAGTTGGGTTCCTCGCTGCACATACGGAAAATTCCGCATCTGCGTTTCTATCCCGACACGAGCGTTAGCGAGGGGTTCGACATGATACAGAAAATTGGGCAGTTGGTGGGGGACAGCCCGCCGCCGCCAGACGAGGGGTTATAAGACATACCGCCGACGGTATGTGCTCGGTAACCGGCTTTCCGATAAATTGTTTATAGGGGCAAACGCCCGGCATCGTGGGGGCGGATCACTTGGCAACCGGCTTATCCTAACAAGGGGGGTATTCCAGGCACTAAGCCGGTAAACGGCCGGCCTTACAGTCATGACAACCATCGGCAAAAGCGAAGACGACAATACTACGGCGACTCTTGCCGATGCGGCTCCGGAGAAGTGCCTTGACAGCGGCATGGAAAAGGACCTGGCCGCGGTCTCCGAAATCTCCGAGGAAGAAAAACGCGAAATCCGTTTAATGATAGACGGCATAGCCGAAAAAAACCGCAACGCCCTTTTCGTCGCCGGCGGCGGCGCGGCCGAGGGATCGTGGAAAAGCTTTAAGGCGAAAAAGCACGGCGGGCTTTTCCCTGTCCTGGTAAACGTCTTTGCCGCGCTGGCGCTTGCTGGCGGCTTTTTCGCGCTTTGGTCGCTCCAGAGCGAGGCCGACGTCCAGGCCCGCGAGGGGACCAGGGTGTTCAGCGACACCGAGCGCAGGCTTATCGACGAGATTCGAAGGGAGACCAGCGCCAGCCTGGCGGCGAAGGATCTGGAAATCAACATGCTGCTCGCCTCGTTGAGCGACATCGAGGCGCAGCTTAAGGCTCTCGCGCTTGGCGGCGAGGCGCTTACCCCGGAACAGCTGGAGATCCAGGAGCGGCTGGTAAGCGAGCAGGAGGAACGCCGCGCGGAGCTTGCGATTGCCCGGGAGGATCGCTCCCGCATTCTGGACGGCGCCTGGTCCAGGGAGACGACGCTTAGGGCCCAGCTTGTCGCCGTCGAGGAACGGCGGCAGGGCGACGACGAGCTTGACGCGGCGCGCGCCGAGCTGGCCGAACTTGCCAGGGATCAGGCTCAGGCCGCCGCGATGGAATCCCAGGTTACCGGCCTGTTCGCCGGCATTTACAGGCAGGTTGCCGAAAGCAACTTTTTCGAGGCCGAGCAAACGATAGGCAATCTCCGGGAATTCCTGGACGCGCCGGCCTTCCAGGCCGTTCGCGGCGTCCAGTCCAGAAGGGAGGTTTACGTCCAGGCGGCCAACACCCTGGAAACCCTGCTGGACATTGCCTACGAGGCCATGCGCGACGGCCCGCCGCCGCCGGACGGGAACGCCGAGGCAAGGCACCTGGGGGAAATAGAGAGGCTGGAAGGGGTTGTCGCGGAACTGGCGGCCGAGTTGGCGCACCGGGCGGAGCACGCCATGGAGGCCGGCCGGCTGCAGGAGGAAAACGTCAGGCTGCAGGAACAGCTTAACCAGTTGCGCCAGGTGGCGGAGCAGTTGCTTCAGTTGCAGCAGGTGCTGCCGCAGTAGCCCTGCCGGCCCGCGCCGCCCACTGGACAAATCCCGGGAAATGGGTATACTGGTAAGGAAGTCCAGCATTTTGCAACCAAATAGGGGAGGTAAGGCCAATGGCTACTCAGGGCAAAAAAAAATCTTCGCAGGGCGACTCGGAAATGGCGAAGAGGTTTAAGTCGAACCCCTTCGTCTTCATAGGGACCTTTTTTATTCTGGTCATCGTCGTCATCGCCTTCGTCTTCGTCACGCCCGCCGGGGCCGTGTTCGGGGGGATGATGGGCGGCGACCTGACCTTTGGGTACTACGACAGGCAGCCAATCAGCTTCGCTCCGGGCAACTTCTTCGCCAACGAGTACGAGTGGCGGCTCCGCCAGTGGCAGGCATGGATGGGGGGCGAGCTTTCCCCTTGGATCGAGCACCAGATATGGCGGGAATCCTTCGAGTCGGCCGCGGTTCATACCGCGATCCTTAGGACTATGCAAAGGGCTGGCTATTCGCCGCCGGCAAGGGTCGTCGATCGCGAGATGGCCAGGCTTCCCATGTTCCAGGACAACGGGCGCTTTTCCCCGGCGCTGTACAGGCAGCTTGACGAGGCCAGGCGGCTGGCCATATGGCGGCAGGTAAGTGACGGCATCGTCAGGGCCCGCTTCCTTTCCGACGCCGGTGGGCTCCTTACGCCGTCGGCCGAGGGGGAATTCATTGGAAGGATGGCCTCCACCGAGCGAAGTTTCGAGATGGCCGTTTTTTCGGTGGACGCATTTCCCGATTCGGAGCACGAGGCCTACGTGCGGGAAAACCCCGACCTGTTCCGTTCCGCCCACCTTTCCATGATTACGGTTCGCGGCAACGAGAGGGAGGCGCGCAGGATCCTGGCTTCCGTCTTGGACGGCGAGGCCTCTTTCGAGGACGCGGCAAGGATGTACTCCAGGGATAACTTCGCGGACAGGGGCGGCGACATGGGTTCGAGGATGGCCCACGAGCTAAGGTTTGACCTTCCGGATCCGGCTGTGTTCGACGCGGCTCTTTCCCTTTCGGCGGGCGAATTCAGCGACGTCATGCGGACGCCGGGCGGCTGGGTTTTCTTCCGCGCCGAGACGGACGTCCAGGAGGCGGACACGGCCGATCCCCTTGTCATGGGCAGGGTTCGCGCCTACATGCGTAGCTTCGCCCGTGGGCGCATGGAGGACTGGGCGATCGGGCAGGCCGAGGAGTTCGGCCGGCTGGTTGGCGAGTACGGGTTCGACGGGGCCCTTGCCATGCAGGATGACGTCGAAAGGCGCGCCTTTGGCCCCGTTCCGATAAACTTTGGCGGCGTCGATCTCTTTGAAACCCTTGGGACCCAGGACGCCGTCGAGCTTGGCGCTTCCGCGGGGAACGAGCATTTCTGGACCACGGCCTTTTCCACGCCACTGAACAGTCCGTCCTTGCCCGTGGTGCAGGGCGGAAGCGTGTTGGTGCTTTTCCCCACCGAGGAAACCGAGGCCCATTATTCCGCGATGGAACGGGTTGCCTCCAACTATACCGATTTCTGGCTCGGCAACATGGCCGACCAGCTTTTGCACCAGCACATTATGAACAGCCCCAGGCTTGACGACAGGTTCATGGAAACGTATTTCCGCGTGTTTATGCCCTAAATGTGGGCCAGGGAGCGCGCCGTGGGTAAATCCGGCGACCGTGGGTTTTTGTACAAAGGGAAGACACTTCTCTCCGGCGTGGATCCTTCCGGGCGGGCGGATCGCATCGCCGAGGCTATTGACGTTACCGACAAAACCTTGTACCTGTGCCCTTCCCCCTTGTATGGCTACGGGGTGGAGCGTCTGCTTGCCCGTATCGCGAAGGCCAAGGGTTCCGCGCTTCTGTGCCTGGAGGCCGAACCCGAGCTGTACATACTTTCCCAGAAATTTTTCGACAGAACCCTAAAGTACAACCCCCTTCTGGGCTTTGCGGGCAACATTTCCGAGGACGAGCTCTGCGGCATGGTAAGGCGAAAGTGGGGTCTGCGCACCTTTACCTCGGTAAAGACCGTCCGCATAAGCGGCGGCTGGCAACTGCATCCCACCCTGTACGAAACGCTGGAAAGGGCGCTGCAAAGGGAAATCGCCCTTGACTGGAGCAACGCCATGACCCTGGCCAGGCTGGGTCGCCTTTACATCCGCAATTCCCTGCGTAACCTTGCCCTTGTGCCCCGGTACCCCTCGCTGGAAGGGCTTTCCTTTGGCCGCGTGCCGGTTCTGGTGCTGGGGGCGGGTCCCTCGCTGGACGGGACGCTCGACGCGCTTTCGACCCGTTTTGGGAAAGCGCTGGGTGCCACGGAGGGCAGGAGCTTTCGTATCGTCTGCGTGGACACCTGCCTGCCGGTCTTAAAGGCCAGGGGGATAAGGCCGGATCTTGCCGTCATCCTGGAAAGCCAGCACTGGAACCTGGGGGATTTTGTCGGTCTTTCCGGCTGGGATATCCCCTTCGCTATGGATCTTTCCGCCCTGCCCCGGTCGGGCAGTGTCTTGTCCGGCGGGCGTTTCCTTTTCTTTACGCCCTGGACGGAGCTTCGCATTTTCGACAGGCTTGCGGCCCTGGGGCTGTTACCCGAGTCCATGCCCCCGCTGGGATCGGTGGGGTTAAACGCGGTGGCGATTGCCCTGCGGGTTAGCTCGGGGACGGTACTTACCGCCGGCCTGGATTTTTCGTTTACCATGGATCTGTTCCACTCGCGGTCCAGTCCGGGGCATGTCGCCAGGCTGCGACGCCAGAATCGCTTCTCGGGCCTTTTGAACGTGGACGCGGCTTTTGGCGAGGCCGCTTTTGCCGCAACCGCGAAAAGCGGGGGGAAGGTCTTTACAAATCCCGCGCTGCGGGGCTACAGGGATCTGTTCGAGCGGGAATTTGCCGAGTTTGGGTGCAGCCCCCCCCAGCTTTTTGACATTGCCGGAAATGGCCTTTCCCTAGGCATTAAAGCCCTTTCGCCCGAAGCGGCCTTTGAAATTCTTTCCGCCACCGGCCGCGTAGCGCCCAGCCATCCCGGTGGGGACGGGGCTACGGCGACGGAGCTTGCCGAGCAGCTAAAGGCGCTTGCCCGGGCGGAGCGGGAGCGCCTTGCGTTGCTGCGGGACATGCTTACCGGAAAGACAGGCATGAACCACGAAAGGCTTGACACTCTTGTCGACGAGTGCGATTACCTATGGGCGCATTTCCCGGACTGCGCCGCCAGCAAACGCCGCCCGTCCTTGGCGGAACTGGAGTCCGGCGCGGGCGCCGCGATTTCGTTCCTTAAGCGCGTCCGCGTCGAAATCGATCCGTTTTTTAGGCTTTGGAGCCTGATGGCCGAAAAGCCCGCGTCTTGGGCGGCATAAGACCCGGCGCGGGCCTGGCGTTTACCACTCCCTGGGCACGAAGCCCTCGGGAAGATCCATTCGCATTGTGTCACCGCTCTGCGCTACCACGAAAAAGCCGGCCTCCTGGGCGGCCTCCCTTTGCCTGGGGCCGAACACGGCTCCGGCCATCGCCCCGAGGATCCGCCGGCGATCGCCGCACTTGTCGTGCGCGCTGCGTATTTTTTCCAGCCGCTCCTTGTGCTTGC
>WQRP01000110.1 GCA_009786675.1 Treponema sp.
CGTTTCATCGCCGGGTTGAGTCCGCAGGGGCTTACGGTGGTGGACGCGGTTTCCGGCAACGTGGTTGCGCGGGATCCTTCCGCCCCGGCCGCGTCGCTGCTTTCCTCCACCAATGACGCGCTGTACGTTCTTATTAACAGGGTTGGAAACTCGGAACTGCGGCGGCACACGATAGACCAGGCGGGAAACCTTGCCACGCTTGCCAGCTTTGCCGTCCCGCTTCCGGCCGGGCATCCCGGCGGGGGGCGTTTTACGACAATGTGCGCGACGGGCGATAGGGTGACACTGGGAACCTCCGGCGGTGGTCTGGTTCTTGTCGGGCCGGAAGGCGCACACCGAGCGTTGGCCGCCGACACCCGCACGCGGATTACCGATGTGGCGGTTTCGGGGGAAACCATTGCCTTTACCGCCGAAAACGGGACATGGGGGTTTGTTCCGCTTGACTACGCCAGGCTGTCCAACGGGGGAACGATTCAGATTGGGCGTGGCGAGGGGAATTACAACCGCGTTACGCCTTTCGTCCCGGAGGACGGTTCCGACGGGAGGTTCGTTTTCTGGCAGAACCGGAATATCCAAACCACTCCATCAATCCGCTCCTCCGACGGCAACGGATCGATCCACGCGCCAGGCCTGGAGGGGCTTTCCTTTCGGGCGCCGCTTCGTTCGGTGGCGTCCTTGGACGGAAAGGCGATGTTCATGGATGCAGTCGGGAACGTTTCGGTCGTCTCCCCTTTTGACGAGGACGGTGCCGTTTTCGGTTTTTCCTCGGTGGGGCTTATGGACGCGACCTTTGTTGACAACCAGCGGCTTATCCTGGGACGCAGCGCGGTCGCGGGCAACACGCCGTTTCTGTTGCTGAATATCGTCACGGGCGAGACGGTTCCCCTGCCCCACCCCGCGCAGGCCGGGGTTATCCTGCAGAGGGGTTCCTCCGGCGAGGTTTACGCGGTCACGGTTTCCCCCCAGCCAGGCGGAACGATAACGTCGATTTTGCAGGTGAACCACTCAAACATGGCCGGCTCGCGGCAGCTCGTGTATTTCCAAGGGGAGCACACGCAGTTCTCGTTTGCCCAGACGCCAAGGGGAATCGCCACGACGCTTGACGGCGAGGCCGGCACCATTCATCCTGTCGCGGGTGGCAACCCCGCGCAGACCGCCAGGCGACCGCGCGCCCGCGCGGCATCCGCGCCACAGAGGCTGGACAGAACCCCGGGCTTCCCGTACAGGCTTATCGAGGGGGGACGGTATGTAATAAGCCTGGACAGGGACGGCAACCTGGCCTGGCACGACAGCCAAAACGGCAGACTGCTTGCAATTTTCAGGCTTCATCCCGAAGGGTGGACTCTGCAGACGCAACAGGGGGTTATTGGGGGACAGAACCAATGATACTGGGAACCCGCAATAACGGAATCCGAACCAGGCACATTTTCGGGGATCGCCTTTAGTGTACTTGTGGGGCATTACTGAACGGCAGCCAATCCCTGGCCACGGCTTGCACTAGGCAAAGCATACCAACTATACTATAGGAGCTTTTCATGGGAGCCTTGAACGCTAGGCGGCTTCCCAATTGTTGACAAAGGAAGGAAGGTACGGACATGCCTAAAGTACAACTTACCGAACTCGTGCTTAGGGACGCTCACCAGTCCCTACATGCGACCCGCATGGTAACGGCGGACATGCTGCCGATTTGCGACAAGCTCGACAGGGCGGGCTTTTTTTCGGTGGAGGGCTGGGGGGGCGCCACCTTCGACGCCTGCATTCGGTTTTTAAACGAGGATCCCTGGGAGAGGCTTAGGCAACTAAAAAAAGCTCTGCCGAACACTAAAATAATGATGCTCCTGCGGGGCCAGAACCTTCTTGGTTACCGGCATTACGCGGACGACGTGGTTTCCAGGTTCGTGGAACGGTCGGCGGCGAACGGCGTGGACATTTTCCGTATCTTCGATGCGTGCAACGATCCCAGGAACTTCCGCACGGCGATGGAGGCCGCAAGAAAGACCGGCAAGCACATCCAGGCGACTATTTCCTATGCAGTTACCCCCTTTCATACGGTGGAGAAATACGCGGAATTCGCAAAACAGCTTGTCGATATGGGCACCGACTCCATCGGGATCAAGGACATGGCCGGGCTTCTGAAGCCCTACGACGGCTACGATCTTGTAAGGGCGATAAAGAAAGTAACCGACCTGCCCGTAGAGGTCCACACCCACGCCGCGACCGGCATGTCGGTGGCGACCCTGACCAAGTGCGCCGAGGCGGGCGCGGAAATACTGGACACGGCGATTTCCTCCATGTCCATGGGTCCCAGCCACAGCCCCACCGAAACGATGGTGGAAATACTCCGGGGAACCGAATACGACACGGGTCTGGACATCGGCCTGCTTCTGGAGATTGCCGCCTACTTCCGCGAGGTGCGGAAAAACTACAAACAATTCGAGTCGAGCTTTCTTGGCGCGGACACCCGGCTTCTGGTAAGCCAGATTCCCGGGGGAATGTTGAGCAACCTGGAAAGCCAGTTGAAGGAGCAGAGAGCCGCCCACAAGATGGACGAGGTACTGCGGGAGATTGCCATAGTCCAAAAGGACGCCGGGTACCCGCCGCTGGTAACGCCCACCAGCCAGATCGTGGGGACGCAGGCGGTGTTCAACGTGCTTTTCGGTCGCTACAACAGACTCGCGGGCGAGTTCCAGGATCTGGTGGCCGGCAAGTACGGGACCTGTCCCGCGCCCAAAAACCAAGAGCTTGTAAAAAAAGCCCTTAACGCCCTAAAGATGGAGAAGGAAATCNCCCACCGCCCCGCCGACGACATTCCCTACGAGTACGACAAGCTGGAGGGGGAGGCGAAAAAGCTCCTGGGAACCGCCACGGTCAGCCCAGAGGACGTGCTTACCTACGCGATGTTCCCCAAGGTCGCTCCGGACTTCTTCAAAACCCGTGCAAACGGCCCAGTGGTATTTAAGGCGGAGGATCCCGCGCCGGCCAAACCAACGCCGGCGGCAAAACCCACCCCGGCCGCGCCCACCCGCACGACACCGATCGCCGACCCTACGGTGGTACAAAACTACACCGTAAACGTGAACGGCGTGGACTACGCGGTAACGGTTAACCCCCAAGGTGCCATACCCGTACCAGCGATCGCGCCCGCACAGGTGGCGGCTCCGCCCGCGCCCCAGTCGCCGGTTCTGGATACAGGCAAGGCCTTGATTCTGTCGCCGGTCGCCGGAACCATTCTTCACCTTGCGGCCAGGGAAGGCGCGAAAATTCAGAAGGGCCAGACGGTGCTTATAATCGAGTCGATGAAGATGGAACTTGAAATAAAAGCCGCCGAGGCCGGAAAGATCCATTTCCTTGCGCAGGTCGGGGCCAAGGTAAAATCGCAGCAGCCCCTCGCGGAACTCGGCTAGAAATTTTTAGGGGACGATATGGGCTGGTACCTGGCTGTCATAAAAAAATACGCAGTTTTTTCCGGCCGGGCCAGGCGCAAGGAATACTGGATGTTCATCCTTTTCAACACGCTCGCCCACTCCGTTTTGTACTCGTCGCGTTACGCCCCAAGCACTATCGCATGGTGGTGGTACGAGCGCACGGGCCACGTTCCCCGTATATTGCCTGGTCTCGAATTGTTTTTCATCGTCCTTTTTTTTGCCTATCTTGTTGCGGTTCTTGTTCCTGGACTTGCGGTCGTCGTTCGGCGGCTTCACGACACGGGTCGCAGTGGCCTGTGGCTACTTTGGGGACTGCCAGGTCTCGGCTTTGCGATGGTTCTTCGATGGCTTAATGACATCGGGCACAGAACCATATCGCCGGCGTGGGCCCTTCTTCCTATCGGGGTGGCTATTGCCGTAATATTCAGGTTTACGGTAATCAAAGGCACGGCCGGGAAAAACAAGTACGGGCCGGATCCCAAGGCCTAATACAGCCCGGCCGCGTCGCCGGCAAGCAGCCTTACAGCGGAGCTCGTGCCGATGCGCCCTGCCCCGGCGTCGATAAACGCCTCCAGATCCTCGCGGGTCTTGATGCCGCCGGCCGCTTTTATCCCAACGTTTGGCCCAACGTGCCTGCCGAAAAGCGCAATGTCGGCAAGCGTCGCCCCGGCCGTACCGAACCCGGTCGAGGTCTTGATAAAATCCGCCCTGGCCTCCGTGACGATGCCGCAGAGGCGCACTTTTTCATCCTCGCCAAGATAGCAGGTTTCGATAATCACCTTCAGGATTTTTCCCTCGCAGGCTTTCCTCACGGCCTTTACCTCGTCCAGCACCGCGTTGAAATAACCGTTTTTCACGTCGCTGATATTGACCACCATGTCAATCTCCGACGCGCCGTCCAAAACGGCCTGCTCCGTTTCCAAAACCTTCGCGGCCGTCACCGAGTAGCCCAGGGGAAAACCGATTACCGTGCAGATAACCAGGCTTTTCCCGTACTCAGCGTAAACGGGCCGCACGTACACGGGGGGGATGCACACGGAGGCCACCTTGTAGCGAACCGCCTCCTCGCAAAGAGCCTTAATCTGTTCCAACGAGGCGGTGGCCTGCAACAAGGTGTGATCGACGCGGCAAAGTATTTCCCGACCCGTCATGGTTCCCCCATACACGCGCAAACAACCGGGGAGCCCCAAACCAAAGACCCCCCAGTTGTTTTTAGGAACGCCGCCGGAACGGCGCTCCCGTTACTTTACGTACAGCTCCCGCTCCACGTACTTGGTGTGCAGAAGCCCATGGGCCTTGTGGCCGTTAGGCTCGCCAAGGAATTCCTTGTACACCTTGTCGATGAACGGGTTCAGGTGGGCGCAACGCTGCTTGGACTTCGCGTCGTCGGCGTACAGACCCTCGGCGCGTTTTTTGCGAACAGCGTCAACGGCGCCATAAGGCTGGCCGCCGCCGGCCACGCACCCGCCTCGGCAGGCCATGACCTCCACGAAGTGGTAGGGCGGCTCCTGCCCAGCGTTTTTGGCGGCGCGAATTTTGTCCAGCACCGAGGCGATGTTCCCCATCTGGTGGGCAATGGCAACGCGAATCTTGGTCCCGTTACCGAAATCAACCTCCGCCTCCTTGACCCCGTCAAGCCCCCTGGCGGCCTTGAACTCCACGCCGGGAAGCTCCTTTTTGGTTACCAGGTTGTAGGCCGTGCGAATCGCGGCTTCCATTACGCCACCGGTCGCGCCGAAAAGCGTCCCCGCGCCGGAGTACTGCCCAAGCGG
>WQRP01000111.1 GCA_009786675.1 Treponema sp.
GGTTCCACAAAAACCGGCGGTTCCGTGCGAACCGTGTTCCCAGGAAATTTCTACGACAGAGGTGGCGTCATGCCCAAGATGAAAACGAAAAAAAGCGCGTCGAAGCGCTTTAGTTTCACCGGAACCGGCAAGGTAAAGTACAAAAAGCAGAACCTTCGCCATATCCTGACCAAAAAGTCAGCCAAACGAAAGCGGAATTTGCGGCACCCGGGGATTCTTTCCGCCGACAACGTGCCGACGATTAAAAAACAGATGATGCCCTACGGTTAGGGCGGAGAGGTAAAACATGCCGAGAGCAGTAGATGGTTCCAAACGAAAGGAACACCGAAAGAAGATACTAAAGCAGGCCAAGGGTTTCTGGGGCCGCAGGGGCACGAACTACAAGGCCGCCAAGGACGCGGTCACCAAGGCCCTGTTCTACGCCTACCGGGACAGGCGGGACCGCAAGGGCGATTTCCGCAGGCTGTGGATAATCAGGGTCAACGCCGCCTGCCGCGAGGAAGGGATCTCCTATTCCAAGTTTATAGCCGGCCTTAACAAGGCGGGGATTACGATCAACCGCAAGGCGCTGGCCCACCTCGCCATGGAGGACGCTCAGGCTTTCAAGGCAATAGTCGCGAAGGCAAAGGTCGCGCTGGAAGCGTGACCGGGGGGAACCAATGTTAAACTTTGAGCACGTCAAGCTGCTGGAGGCAAAGGTCGCGAAGGCAATCGATTACGTCGAGCGGATCAACAGGGAAAAAAACGCCCTGCTCCAGCGGGACACGGAAATCAGGGGCAAACTGGAATCGTACCAAAAGCAGGAGGCCGAATTTAAGGCCCAGCTGGATTCCTACCAAAGCCGGATTGACGAGCTCGAGGTTCTGGTCTCACGCTTTAGGGAGGACCAGGACAAAATCGAGGAGGGTATCCTTTCCGCGCTTGACAGGCTAAGCCAGTTCGAGAAGGACATTGACAAAAGCCTGAAGGGAAAGGCCAACGACAAGGCTCCGGAATACGCCGAGGAAAACGCCGAAACCGAAAGCGAGCCGGCGGACGACGATCCCGACCTTCCCGACCCCCTGCTGTACGCGCCGGACGGTGACGACGACAGTGACGATTCCCAGGAAAAAGGCGGGGAGCTGGAAATATTTTAGGAAGGAAGAATGGCTACTGACAGCGACGAGGGCTCCTTCCACGAATCCGACCCCAAGCCTGGCCCGCACGATCTTTTTATCAACGTCCTGGGGGTAAGCTTCGAGATTACCGCCGGCGAGGATCCGGAGTACCTAAACAGCGTCCTGGACCAGTACAAGCTGGCCGTCGCGAGCACCCAGGGTATTTGGGGGATGAAGGATCCCCTAAAAGTGGCAATCCTAACCGGGTTTTTGCTCTGCGACGAGGCCAACAAACTGAAGCTCCAGTTCGAGGAGGACCAGGCGGCCGTCGAAAAGGCGCTGAACCGGACGGCAAACCTGATCCTGCGCCTTGACAAGGTCGTCGAGGAGTCCGCCCACTCCACGGACGGGCATGGCTGAATTCTACAGGCTGGACAACCAAATAAAGCACTACGAATGGGGTTCCCCGGATTACATTCCCGGGCTGCTTGGAATCCCGGCGGACGGCAGGCCCCACGCGGAGCTCTGGATGGGCGGCCATCCCGGGGCGCCATCCCGGGCCAGGCTTCCGGGCGGCCTTACCCAGCCCGTCGAGGTGCCCTATCTTTTCAAGCTGCTTGCCGCCGAAAAACCGCTTTCCATCCAGGCCCACCCCAGCCCGGAGCGGGCCCGCGAGGGCTTTGACAGGGAAAACAGGGAAGGGCTCGCGCCGGACGCCCCGAACCGCAACTACAGGGATCCCAACCACAAGCCGGAGATAATCTGCGCCCTGACGCCGTTCACGGGAATGTGCGGCTTCCGTGCCCCCGGCGAAATCGCCGGGCTGCTTGCCGCCTTTATGGAAACGCCCCCCTTGCGCCGGGGTCTTGCCCCGCTCCTGCGGACGCTAGAGGCTCCCGACCCGGTGCGGGGCTTTCTCGCGGCGCTGTTTGCCCTTTCCCGGGAAACCAGGGAAGCGATTACGGACTTTGTCCTTCAACGTAAAGGCGGGGATCCAGGGGAGTGGGCGATGGTGCGGGGTTTCGCCGGGCTGTACCCCGGCGATCCGGCCATAATCGCGCCGCTGTACCTAAACGTTTTCCGCCTGCAGCCCGGCGAGGCGGTCTTCCTAAAGGCCGGGGTTCTGCACGCCTACGTCCGGGGATTCGGCGTGGAGCTTATGGCCAACTCCGACAACGTGCTGCGGGGCGGGCTTACCACGAAGCATGTGGACGTCCCGGAACTTATGAAGGTCCTGGACTTTAGCCCCCTAAAACCCCGGATTATCAGGCCGGATCCGGGCGTGTCCTATTTTACCTACCCGGTTCCTTGCCGGGAATTTTCCCTTGCGGTAATGCGCGGGAACGGCGGCCTGGCAACGCTTGCCCCGGACGGCCCGTCGATCTGCATAGTCACCGAAGGCGAGGCCTGCGTCAACGGGGAGCCCCTGCGAAAGGGCGAATCGATATTCGTCCCCCCCGCGGGCCCCGGCCTGGAGATACGGGGATCCTACACGCTCCACGTCGCCTCGACGGGAAGGGATCCGGCCTAACGCGCCATGAAAATTCTTGTGGACGCCGACTCCTGCCCACGGAACGCGCGCGAGCTGATCCTAAGGGCGGCGCGGCGGCTGGGAATTCGGACGGTATTCGCCGCGAACCGCCCAATACCCGGGATAGACGGCGAAATGGAAATATGCCCGCCCGGCGAGAACGCCGCCGACGACAGGCTGGTGGAAATCGCGGAGCCCGGCGACCTCGCGGTAAGCCGGGACCTGGCCCTGGCCAGGCGCCTTTTGGAAAAGGGCTGCGCCGCCATCGACGACAGGGGCAGGGTCTTCACCCTGGAAAGCATCAACGAGCTTCTTTCCATAAGAAACTTTACCGTCGGCCTTGCCGAAAACGGCGTAAGCGTGGAAAGGGCGGCGAACTACGGTAAAAAGGAAAGCAAGGCCTTTGCCGACAGCCTGGACCGCCAGCTTACAAGGCTGCTAAAACCCGTTTAAGCCGGCTACTCACCCGCGTCGTCCGAGTACAGGCTGCGGGTATGCTTGATAACCGGCAGTATCTCGAAGAAAATATCCACCAGCTCCGGATCCAGCCTGGTTCCCGAAAGCTTTCGTATCTGATCCAGCGTCTGCTCCTCGGACCAGGGTTCCTTGTAAACCCTTTTTGAGCTAAGCGCGTCGAAGACATCGGCAACGGCGACAATCCTTCCGGAAAGCGGTATTTCCTCGCCCTTTTTACCCAGCGGCTTGCCGTCCTTGCCGGTCTTGATCGGAACGCGCGTTATGGGATCAATCCAGCCGGGATACCCGTTGCCGTCCCAGTCCTCGTGGTGGGTAAAGGAAATTTCCATGGCAATCTTGTCAATCGGGGACAGTGGATCGTTAAAAAGGCCGGCCCCGTACAGGGTATGGTCCTTCATGACGTCGAATTCGTCCGGGGTAAAACGCCCCGGCTTTTTAAGAATAGTGTCGGAAATGGCGACCTTTCCCACGTCGTGGAGCATCGCGCCAATCCTAAGGATATCCCGGAAATTGGACCTTTCGGCATACGGTATTTTTTTCTTGAACGCCCAGCGATCGTAAATTTCCACGGCGTAACCCGCCACGCGGTTTACGTGAGCCCCCGTTTCCGCGGGATCCCGCAGCTCCGACATCTTAATCATGCGCAGAATCATCGTCCGGGTAACATAGGCCCGTTGCATCGCCGCCGTGGCGTTCGCGGCGAAATTGGTAAGCACCAGCTCGTCCTCGGCCGAAAACGGAATGATGTCCCCGTTTCTGTCCATCCTGTTGATGACCTGGATGACCCCCAAAAGCCGCTCCTCGGAAACAAGCGGAAAGGTCAGCGTGGAAGTGGTCTTGTAGCCCGTCAGGTTGTCGAAGGTGGAGTTAAAGGAATACGGGGTATCCCCCGGAATATTGTACATATCCGGCAGGTTGATCATTTTCCTGGTACCGGCGCAGTAACCCGAGATGGACTGATCGTTGATAGGCACCGAGAACTGCGAATATATCATTTTTTGGCCGGGGGGCAGGTTCCTTTGCAGGGTATCGTTCTGGGCGTACTTGATGAAAAGCCTGTCGCTGTTTTGCCTTTCCTCGTCCTCCAGGCGTTTCACATAGATGGAACCGGCGTCCGCGTTTACCACCTTGCGCGCCATAAAAAGAATACGCTCCAAAAGGATGTCGATATCCTGAATCTGGCTCAGCTCGGCATTCGCCTGTACAATCGAACGAAAGTCCAGGCCCTCGTCCATGATATTTAGCGATCCGGAATAGGGTATTTCAATCACGGCGACCCGTACACTTTATAACGTGGTAGCCAAACTGCGTCTGAACCACATCCCCCACGGAACCGGGGGACAGACTTTTAACCGCCGACTCAAAAGCCGGCACCATTTTCCCGGGCCCAAACCAGCCAAGATCCCCGCCGGATGACTTTGACGGACACGTTGAAAACTCCCTCGCCAGCGATTCGAACTGCGCGCCCTGCCTGACCCTTTTTACGAGATCGTCGGCAGTCCCACGGTCTTTTACCAGAATATGGCTAGCCCGCCATTCCATAACAAAGCCTCCTGTTTGTAAGGCCCCCTAACCGGGAACCGTAATTCCAAGCAAATCTGCCGGCGATGAGACTTGAACTCATATCTCCTTGCAGAGGGGGGATTTTAAGTCCCCTGTGTCTACCATTCCACCACGCCGGCATACGCCATCATTCAACCGCGATGCGGTAAATCGCCTCGACGTCCCCCGCCTCAAGCTTACGGAAGCTGCCGACGGGGCCGAACTTGACCGCCCGCTTCGCCATCTCGCCGACGCGGCCAGCGTCGAGCTTCGCGTCGGCAAAGCTTACCGGAAGGCCGATCGAGGCGAAAAAGTCCCGCGTCCGGGAAATGCCTTCCAGGGCCGCCTGCTCGAAATCGTAATAGGCGCCGTCCACGCCCCACACCTTCGCCGCGAACCTTGCAAACCTTTTCGTGTCCTCTTTGACGTTGTACCTCATCCACGCGGGAAAGACAATCGAAAGGGACGCGCCGTGGGCTATGTCGTAAAGGGCCGAAAGCTCGTGCCCGATACCGTGGCTGGCCCAGTCCCCCACGCGGCCGGT
>WQRP01000112.1 GCA_009786675.1 Treponema sp.
GATCGTCCGAGGCCCAAAGAAGCACACCCCAGCCCAGTCTTGAGGAGCAGGAGGAGAAAACCGAAACGGCCAGCGCCAGAAAGGCGCAGTAAATGCAAAGTCTTTGTCTGTTTTTCATACCGATTCCAATGTCTGTTCCATATGATAGCAAAAAACCACGGACGGGGCAACGTAGTTACAACGGAACGGCTGCCCGGCGCCGCGACGGCCAAAAAACCGCGAGAAAACTCACGGAAAAATCGGGAGTAAAATACGGTTGTTTTTTCGAAAGATTCCGAGTATCACTTGACGATGGACTTGAACCATAACCACGGCTTCGGGGTCAGATTATACCTTCCACGTAAATAGCGTTAAGCAACCAATAGTTAGTTATCACACCCTTTGCCTTGGCGGCATCTTTCCCGGGCACACGGCCAGATTCCGACCTGTATATATCCCTCGTCGATGGGATCGCCCTAAGGGCGGGTAAGTCAAAGCGATTGCCCGCCGATGGGCGGCGGGTGTCGCAACAAGGAGAGTTCTTTATGAAAAGGAAACTCAGGCTTCTCGGGATTATCGCGCTGGCGGCGATAATCGTGTTTTCGGTGGCTTGGTGCGGCGGTATTTTAGGCGGCAACTGCACTATAGGTGGTGAATGTACTACGTGGTTTGCTGAGTCTGGCGAACGCCAGAGCA
This sequence comes from Treponema sp., assembly GCA_009786675.1. The sequence goes on from WQRP01000112.1 coordinate 676, forward strand.
CTTTCTGTGCCTCTGATACCTGCCGTGTCAATGTCGCCATACAAAACGCGACAGATGGCAGCCATAACTGCGACTGCTAGGTGACAACGGGGCCGTCCACGGGAAGCAACGCGCTTCGTGGGCGGCCCCGCCTTTCGCCGGGCGGGCGCCGTGCCGGCGGCCAAGAGCACTCGCCGTGCGCTTGATCGAATTTACGAACGGTGGTAACCTTAAACATAGACGTAGAAATGTGGGCGGATCCGGCTTTGTCTAGGCGCCATAGACTTTTGTAGAGAAGCACCTTATGAACCGTGGATTTTTCAGGGCAAGAAAGATGCCGATATACAACCGTAAAACCATAGCCGCGCTCCTGCTCTGCCTTTGCGTAGCCGCCGCGGGGGCCGAGGGCGAACGCCCCTCCGTCGCGCTCGTGCTGTCGGGGGCTGGGGTCAGGGGTTTCGCCCACATTATGGTCCTAGAGGTTATCGAGGAGCTGGGCATCCCGGTGGACATGATAGTGGGGGTAAGCACCGGGGCCGTAGTCGGCGGGCTTTACGCCGCCGGCTACAGCCCAGCCATGATACTGGAGGCCTTCTCCGACATGGATTGGGCTTCCTTTTTCAACGACCGCCGAGTATCACCTTTCCGGAACAGGGACGAGGAACTTCCCCTGGCCATTGGCCTGGGCAACCGGGCCGGGGGACTGCGCATAGGCCCCATATGGGAAAGGGGGCTTTCCCCGGGCCAGGCGACCTACGACCAGATCAGATCCCTGACGACCAAAATCCCGTCGCACATCGATTTCGACGATCTCCCCACCCCTTTCCGGGCCGTGGTAATGGAAACCCCGTCCGGCAGGTTCGAGATGCTCGGATCGGGCGACCTTGCCGAGGCGATCCGGGCAAGCCTGGGGATGCAGGGCTTTTTCGAGCCGTTCCACATAGACGGGCACTATTACGGCGACGGCGCCTTCCTGAACAACCTTCCGGTGCGGGAGGTCAGGGAAATGGGTTTCGACATCGTGATCGCCGTGGATCTTTACCCCCCGCCGCTCGCCTACCCGACCGAGCCGCTGAACCTGCCCTATGTCCTGGGCACCCATTTCTTTAACCTGCAAAAAAGGGGGCAGCACGAGCTTGCGGACGTGGTTTTTTTCCCGCTTCCCGCCGACGCCCCGATAATGAATTTCAACAGGATCGGCGAGATCTACGCCCTTGCCGCAAAAGAGCGGGAGACGCTTGTCGCCCTTCTGGAGCCTGTTCGCCGGAGGGTCGCGGACGCCAACCAGGGTCCCAGGGTTTGCTACGGGGACATGCCATACCTTACGCCCCAAAGGATATCCATTCAGGGAGCCCTGCCCCGGGACCGCTCGTATATCGAACGGGCTTTTGCCCGCCTTGTCAAGGGACGGCCCCTGCAAGCGGAAAACATCGCGGCATTCCTGGGCAGGATATACGAGACCGGGAACTACAGCACGGTAACCGCCAGAACGGATACCCGGGGAGGGGAAACGGTCCTGGAGGTCATTCTTCGTCCGGAAACGCGGAACAGGGTATTGTTCCGGGCGGGGCTGGACTACGCGGGCACGTTCTCTTCCGGCTCGTCCAGCAGGGCGGCGCTAAGGGGCGGCCTTGAATTCCAGGGTCGGGACGGGTTTTCCCTGCTTCTTGGAACCTCGGTGATGGACGAGCTTTCCATCGGCCTTTCGGTGTTCCGGCCGCTGGGGCCCCGCTTTTTCGTCGCCGCCGAAACGAGCATAACCGGCGGGGAGGAACCTATGGCGAGCCATCCCCCTTATTTTCGCGGGATGCTGAAAGGGGGCCTGCGTTTTAACCGCCACAATTCCTTGGCCATTTGGCCCGAGTATTTCCGGTTCAGGGACGGCGACCGGCGGCACGCAATCGCGGGCGTCGGCACGGCCTATACCTACAGCGGTTTTAACCACACCCTGTTTCCCTCGCGGGGCTTTAGGGGAAGGGTCGATTACCGCCTTAGGTTTACGCCGGATTTCTATTCCTTTCACCTTTTGGGCGCCGATCTGAAAGCCGCGATCCCGCTGAACAGCCGGTTCAGCATTGGGGCCTCGGCTTACGCTTCGACCCTTTTCGGCGAAACGGAGCTTCCCGCCGGGATTGCGGCATTTGGCCTTGGCAACGTCGGGCGGCGCTATTTCCCCCACGCCGACGGCGTCTTCTGCGGCGAAAGGAGGACGGCGGTTTCCCTTGCCCTTCAATTCGAGCCCAGGGAAAACCTTCACATTATGGGCGGGCGGCTGCTTTTTTCCCTGGCTGGATCGGCGGGCCGCTTCGGCTCGTTCGAATGGAACGCCTGGGACAACCTGGCGGACGACGAGCTTCTGTGGAACGCCTCCCTGGGCGCGGCGGTCGTCCCGCTGCAACACATGGGCATTCAGCTAAGGATCGGCGCGGGCGGCGGCGGCGGGAACCGCCCCGCGCCCTTTATGTCACTCGACGTGGGAATGAGCGGGTTACGGAAACGCCTGTTCTAAGCCACGCCTTTACCGAGCCAAGGTACTCGATTACCCTAAGCCCGTCGTCGGCGCCGGACACCGGCCGCCTGCCTGGATCCCCGGCGCAGGCGACGGCGTCCTTTACCATGTTGGCGAAGTAGCCGGTGGGCCCGGCGAAAACCTCGCCGGTGCGTCTAAGGGAGCGGAACCGCTCTGCGTAGGGGCTGGGGGCGCTTTCCCAGACCTCGAAAACCCCGTTGCCTATCCTTAGCCTGCCTTTTTCGCAGGAAAACTCCATCTCGAAAACCAGGTGGTCCCGCCCCGCCCCTACTTCCATGACTACGGGAACCCCGTTCCGCAGATCCCCTTCGAGCCAGGCGGTGCCGGCGGCGGCGGTAAGCTTAGCGCCCCGGTGCCGGCGGTGCCTTAGGGTCGAGCCGGTAAGGAACATTACCGCATCGGCAAGGTGCGTGCCGTCGTGCCAGAAAACGTCCAAAAGCCGCTTTGTCCTGCCCATGTAAAGGACGGCCCTTGCGCTTAAAAGCCGGCCAAGCGTTTCATCGCTCAATATCGCCCTGGCGCGGACATAGTCTTCCGAGTAGCGGCGCTCGTGGTTGGTTATGATAGTCGTTCCTTTTTGTGAAAGCCCGGCGATCCTGCGGGCGTCGCGAACGGTGTCGGCCAGCGGCTTCTCGCAGATCACCACCGGAACGCCCATGTCGGCGGCAAGCTTGCAATATCGGTAATGGCTGTCCGGATGTGTCGCGATTGCAAGAATCCGCGGCTTGTGGGCCTTTATCATCTCGACGGCGTCGGCGTATACCGGCACTTGCCACCTTTGCGCGAACAGCCCGCGGCGTCCTTCGTCGAGATCGCAGCCCGCGACAAGATCGCAGTCCGGGTTGGCGGCGATTGCGCCGGCGTGGGTGCAGGGTTTTTCCCGCAGGGCGTCGTCTTCCAGCAGGCTGGCGATGCGGCCAAGGCCGACGACGGCGGCTTTTATTTTTTCCATACGCGCTTGGTTCCACGGGGAGTATAGCACGGAATGCCACGGAAATGCGCGGTGTTGATCGGCCAGGCGAATGTTGCCAAGCACAGTTAGGGACGGATGTCTTTAGGCTTTGCGGTTGGCCGCAATTGCGCCGGCGATTGAAAGGCGGTATACTTGTGCCTGGAGGATGCCATGAAAAAAGTTTTGACGGGTATTTTCGCGGTGGCTTTTCTTGCCGCCGGCCACGCGCTTTATGCACAGGCGGTTTCCGCCCCCGACGCGATGGAACGCGCCCTTGCGATAACGGGGGGCGGAACCGTGGAGAGCCTGGAACTGGTATCCGATCCCGCCGCGGGCCAGGTGTTTCGGATCATGGTCGTCAACAACGCGATTAGGTATGAGGCCCTCGTGAACGCCAGCACCGGGGAGGTGCTTGGGCTTAGAACCATTGGCGATCCTGGGGCTTTGCCCGGCAGCGCCGTGACTTCGCATGGCGTGGATTTGACGGCCCTGGGGATCACCCCGGCCGCGCCCCCTAGGTTCAGCCTTTTCAGACCCAGGAACCCCCCAGTTTCCCGGGCGAACGCCGTGGAGATAGGCTATCTCTTTCTTGCGTCGCAGGGGTTTCCACACGCAACCTTTAGGCGGCATTCCGGCACGGATCGCGATCACGGAAGATGGGCCTGGGAACTCTATTTCCTGGACGGATGGACTGAGATCGAGCTGTACATCGACATGCACTCCGGCGAGGTTGTGAAGTTCGACATTGACCGGTAAACGCAAAGCGCGTCTACCAGTAAAATCCGTAAAAAACCGCCCTTTTCACGGGACTTTCGCTTGCGGCTTACTTGCATCTTCTCCCGAATAAACCGTAACATATATATAACTCCGATTCCGCCGGGCTAAGGCTGGGGACTACCTCGGCTATGCGTGGCGGAACGATAGGGTATGCAGGGAAACGGGCATGCCTTCCATATCTTGAGAAGGAGACCACTATGAAGAGACTCGGATTCCGCCTGCGGTTTTTGCCGGAGGTG
>WQRP01000113.1 GCA_009786675.1 Treponema sp.
CCTGGCCCTGGCCGCAAGCGGCTCGAAAGGATTGTCCGCGCCGGCTCGCCACCTGCCCATGTCCATGTAGCTTTCCATTATCCCCGCGCTGGTGGCAAGGGTAACGGCGGAGGGATCTATGCCAAGGGCGGAGGAAACAAAGCCGTCAATCAGGGCGTCATGGCCCCGTACAGCAAGGAACTCGATAAGGCGGTTCTGGGCAAAAAGACCGCCGTAGTCCCTTCTTGCCAGGAATTCGCCGACAAGGCCGACCTTCTCGCGTTCCTGCTCGGCAAGGATCCCCACCCCGCCTTCCCATGCGCCGGCCCTTCTGTCGAACTGGAAGGCAAAGGATTCCCAGGCAAGGCGGTTTTGGCCAAACGCCAGGGGTATTGCCGACGAGGCGTGAACGCCGCGCCGCAGGGCCTCGGCGCAAAGGGCAATCACCCTGTCCCCGTCCACGTCGGCGGGCATGTTTCTTCCCCATGCGTCGAAACTGCGATCCGTCCAGGCGGCAAGCTCGCCGGAAAAAGTCTGGGCGTCCGACACCCTGGGAATTACGAAGTCGGCCGGATCGTTCACTATCACGTCCGGGATGACGCGGTAGAAGACGGTCGGGGCGCCGGCCATAAGGACAAGCCGCCCCTCGGTAAGCTCCCGCGAGTGGCGGCTGAACATGTAGCGAAGGCCGTTGTACGCCACGCCGAGTATCCCCCTGGAATTGTCCCAGGCAACCGACGATCGCCTGGGCCTAAAGGGGATCTCCATAGCGGCGATTCCGTCCGGGAAGGTCCCGCTTATACGCAGCCCCGGCTCTTCGCCGGCCAGGGAGGAGGCGGAAAAGGAAAGCTCCACCCCGGAGGGCAACGAGAAAACCGCCTCGTGACCCGCCATGGACACGTACTCCGGAAGTACCTGGTGCGCCACGTTTTCGGAATCCACCAGGGAAAAGCCCCCAGCAACGCCGGGCAGATAGGCCAGCCGGAACTCCAGCCCGCCGAAGAACACGTTCGCCCCGCCGTCCAGTCGCACCCATCCGGGCCTGTCCGCCTCGCCGTTGAAGTAGCGGCCGCTTACCGTCATGCCGCCGAGCTGCCTGGAAAAAGTCCCGTAACGCGCGAACTGCATCGCGCTCAGCAAGACAAAGGACGAAAGGCTCAGGAACAGAACCCATACAATTCGGGGGAAAACTCGTTTTTTCATATATACCTCTGTGCCGGCCATCTTCGGCGCCCTAGCCCGCGCCTTACCACCAAACCCACGTTCGTGTATTATACTGTATTGTATGACGAGAATTAAAATCTGCCTAGTGGCCTTTCTGCCGTTTTTTATGGCCGCCCTGATGTCCGTGGGCGCAACCCGGGCAAGCGCCGGCACGGCAAGTACCGAGACCGTGCTTACCGAAATATCGCAGCTTATGGCGCGGCGGGATTTCCGGGCGGCGCTGGAACTTTTCGACAGGATAGACGAGGACAGCACCGAGATACGGCTTCTGCGGGCCTCCGTCCTGAATTCGGCGGGTCGAACCGCCGAAGCGCGCGCCATAGCGTCCGGGATACTTTCCGCCGACCCGGGCAACGTGGACGCGCTGAAGGTGCTGGCGGCCTCCGCCCTGGTGGAGGGCAGGGACAGGGAACAGCGGAACTTCCTGGAGCAGGTGCTAAGGATGGATCCGGAAAACCTTCAGGCCATTACCGAGCTTGGCTACAACGCCCTGCGCGCGCGAACCCTGCGGGCCGCCGCGACCCATTTCGATCGGGCCCTGGCGATCGACCCCGACTACCCCCAAGCCCTGTTGGGAAGGGCAATCGTGTACCGCTACAACCGCAACCCCAGGCGGGCGGAGCAACTGCTGAACCAGGCCATAGCCCAAAACCCCGGCTGGGCGGCGCCGTACCACGAAAGGGCGCGTCTGTACCGGGGTGCCGGCTTTAGGCAGGACGCGCTGAACGACCTGAACGCGGCCAGGGATCTGGAGCCCGACAACCACTGGATATCCGTGGACCGCGCCATAACCCTGATGGAGATGGGCTTTAGGCAGGAGGCCCTGGATGAGCTGGATCACTCGATCGCGCTTGCCCCGAACAGCTTCCTGGCCCACGTCCACCGCGCCAGCCTTAGGGAGGCCGTCGGCGACCTGGCCGGGGCGGCGCAGGACCACCAGACCGTAATGAGGATCAGGCCGGACTATTTCTTCGCCGCCGAGGGGCTGGGCATTATAAGAATGAAGGAAGGACGGTACCTGGAGGCCAGGGACGCCTTTCTGGCCGCGCACAGGCAGGCTCCCCGGGAATTCCGCTACGCCCTGCTCGCCGCCGCCAATTGGATGCGCGGCGGCCGGGCGACCGATCCCAGGCAGTTCCTTTCCCAGGTAATCCGCACAGCCGAGCGCGACTCGCCGGAGTGGTTCCTGCTAAGGCTGTACCACGACCTTTCCGGCGACAACGACGTTATCGCAAGGATCCAGCGCGAACAGAACCTTGACGCGCGGGCGATGATGCTGTTCTACCTGGCCCTTTTCCACGACATACGCGGAAACACGAATCTTGCGAACAGGTTTTTCACGGAGTTTTGGGAAATGGGGCGCAGGGGCACGGTGGAATGGAACCTGAACCAGTGGATAATGGAACAACGGGGGCTGGGGTTTAACTGAGCTATCGGGCGGTGTCATTATGAGAATATTCTTGTTGGCAAAAATATGCGCCTGGAAATTTGCATGGCTCGCCAGAATGCAAGAAACTATAATTGACACTAAATGATGGCAATGACATTATGCTGACAAAAATGGGAGAAACAAAATGTCCGCTGCCATAGGAACAGATCGAGTGGATAACCAACGCAACAAATTTAAGGCTTGGTGAGTTTCGGAAAATCCATAAAATTATCTGTGCCTCACATAACTTCAAAGCTGTAGATGACAAATGGAATCAGACCTACTCAAGCAGTATGCTTCACGACATCCGTTTCCTCGAAGAATTGGCCGTGCCTTCGGTGGCGGGAACAGTCGGCAAGCGACGGTATTGGCTTTATGCCCCAGGTGAGGATGCATGGTTTTGGGATGAAGCTTGCGACAGTGGGATTATGGGGATTGGCTGGGATGAAGTTGGCGATCTTTCCAATGTGGAATCAAAAGAAAGTGTTAGGGTGGCATTGCAGAAACTGTATAACACAAGTGAACCGTACACAAATAACACGCGTACTCTTTGGCAGTTCGCCAAGGACATATCGACAGGGGATATTGTATTTGCCAAACCTAAGATCTTGGGGTGCGGCATCGTTGATTCCGACTACGTTTTCGATGCGACACGCAGCCATTATAAACATGTTCGCAAGATAAAATGGACCCATAAGGACGAATGGAATAATCCTCTGCAACAAAAGCTGCCTCAAAAGACGCTTACCGAAGTAACCCGGAAAGGGCTTCTTCTTCGCAAAAAGAACGTAATCCTGCAAGGCTCGCCAGGCGTTGGCAAGACATTTACCGCCCAAAGGCTGGCGTTTTCGATTATGGGCAAAAAGGACAGGAACCGTATTGGGATTGTCCAATTCCATCAAAGTTATAGTTATGAGGATTTCATTATGGGCTTTCGTCCAGATGGAAGTGGTTTTCGCCTTGTCGATGGGCCTTTCTATAAATTCTGTAAAACTGCTGGGGACGACGACGATGATCACCCGTATTTCTTCATTATCGACGAGATTAACCGTGGAAACCTAAAAAACGGGGACACACAGGCTTAACGCATGGCTTCCCGATGAATATATGTACCGCCTCTATGAGAGATTCGTGCTGTCATATTATAAACGGCACTATACCTGACTTTTCGCCGAAGTATGCTTTCATTGATTGGGATATTGACGATGAAGCAAGAACATCTTATTTGCCACGCATGAAGACGGATATTATCCTTCAAAGCGACACCAGGCGTTTGGTTATCGAGACCAAGTATTATGGGAAGACTATGAGAACCAATTATGACAGGCAAATGTTTATTTCTGGCCATCTGTACCAAATTTATGCCTATGTAAAAAACATCGACAAAAAGACCACGGGAAACGTGGCGGGCGTTTTGCTATATGCCAAAACCGATGAAACGATTACCCCTGACGATGACTTGAATATCGGCGGCAATCGTATCAGCTTGAAGACACTTGATCTGAATCGGGAATGGAAAGGGATTAAGGGGCAACTCGATAGTCTTTGTGAATGGCTTAATCTCGCTAAAGGCACGTAACGAATTTTATCGCAACCGACACCTAAAATACCTTGCCTTACGCATTGCCTTTGATTATCCTACAGGTATGAACTACGAAAAATTCACGATAAAGGCACAGGAGGCGCTCAACGCCGCATCGACCATAGCGCAGAAGGAAGACCACTCCCAGCTTGACACCGAACATCTGCTTCTTGCCTTGCTGCGGCAGGAGGACGGAATCGTCCCGCCGATTGTCGCCCGCATAGGCGGTGATCCCGGTCGCCTGGCCGCCGATCTGGAAAGCCTGTTAAGGCAGCAGCCCAGGGTTTACGGCACGGCGGCGCAGTTGCAGTTTTCCCCCGCGGCGGCGAAGATTCTTGCCAAGGCGGAGGCCGAGGCCGCCGCGCTAAAGGACGACTTCGTTTCCACCGAGCATGTTCTTATTGCCGTAAGCGCGGGCGAGGGCAGGGCGGCGGAACTGCTGAAAAAATCCGGCGTTACCAAAAACGCGATCCTGGAGGCCCTGAAACAGGTTCGCGGCAGCCAGCGCGTGACCGACCAAAACCCGGAGGCGAAATACCAGGTGCTGGAACGCTACTGCCGCGATCTGACCGCGCTGGCCCGGCAGGAAAAGCTGGATCCGGTGATCGGGCGAGACGAGGAAATCCGCCGCTGTATGCAGGTTCTTTCCCGCCGCACCAAGAACAATCCGATACTGATAGGCGAGCCAGGCGTCGGCAAAACCGCGATTGTCGAGGGGCTTGCCCGGCGCATAGTCGCGGGGGACGTGCCTGACGGCCTAAAGGACAAAAAGCTTCTCGCGCTGGATCTTGGCGCGCTTGTCGCCGGGACTAAATTCCGGGGCGAGTTCGAGGAGCGGCTGAAAGCGCTGATCCACGAGGTGCAGTCCGCCGACGGCAAAATCATTCTGTTCATCGACGAGATGCACACCCTGGTCGGGGC
>WQRP01000114.1 GCA_009786675.1 Treponema sp.
GGGGTACACCGTGGAAGAGGTGGAAAGGATGCTTGCCCAGAGCAGGGCCGGGAATGCTCTTCCCCTGGGCGACCAACGGTAAGATCCACCCCGATAACTTCGATATAAACTGCAAAACCCCGGACGGCGGGCAGATCAACGTCGAGATGTGCCTTAACCCCGACGATTTCGAGCCGGTGCGGCTTGAATACTACGCCGCAAGGCTGTTCGGCGTTCAGGACATAAGGGGCGAGGGCAGAACGTACAGCGACCTTAAGCCGACATACCAGATAGCCATTCTGGTCAACAGGACGTTTTTCCCCGACGGCGACTTTTTTCACTCCTTCGAATATTACGATCCCGTCCGTCAGGTTTCGCTCGGCGGACGAACCCGCATCCACACCTTGGAATTGGGGAAGCTGGACGAGGTTTCGAGGAAGCCAGTGGGTGAGATGAGTTACCAAGAGCTTTGGGCGGTGTTTTTCCGATACCTGAACGATCCCGGCATGAGGGGGAAGATAAACCAGATAGCCAGACGCGAGGAGGGCATAAAGATGGCAGGGACNGTATTGCTAGGCATAAGCCGAAACGAGGCTGAGCGCGCTCGGCTCGAAAGCGAATACAAGGCCGAGGTTGACCTACAGAGCAAGCTGGGCGGCGCGGAACGGAAGGGCCGGCTGGAAGGCAGACAAGAAAGGGAAAAGGAATTATTGAACCTCATTGCCAAGGGCTACACGATGGAAGATTTAAGAAAAGAGCTTGAGGCCCAAGTTTGAAATTGCGGGGAAAATTTACATCCCCGCAGCAATCCTGAAAGCGTCGGGCTTGCCGATTGCCGCGACGGCCTCTTTTCCCAGAACCTCAATCCTGTTTATCTCAACCGATACGGCACCCATGTCGTTGGCAATGCGACCGTGGACAATCAAGGGCCGCTGGTCAAAAAGATGTTTGTTGTACCGCTCGTAGACCTGTGGAAAAATAACCGTCTCGTACATGGCCGTCTCGTCCTCCAGGCTTAGAAAGCTCATCGCCAGACCTTCCCTTGTCCAGACGTCCTTTTGCGTCACGGGCCATCCCACCATCGTAACGTTGCGGCCAACGTAATCCCCAATGTGCAAAGCCTTTACCCTATGCCGCACCGACATAACCCCGTCCTTCCACAACGCCAGCGGATGCCGCTTTCGCAGAAACCCCAGAGCCTCATATTCCCCGACAAGATCGCCGTCCGAACCATCCTCAGACCTTTGACGCGGGGCAAGAACCCCCAGGGATCTGCCGCCATATTCCGGCACAGGTTCCGCCGCAAACAGTTCGCTCTGCCCGGCCTTCGCCTTACCGTTTACTGCGCCCAGAAGCCGGCGCGCCTGTAAGGGTCGTGGCAACCCATCGGCGATACCGTCAAAAACACCGGCTGGGCAAAGCGCGGTTATGTCGTCCCTGCCAATCCTGACCCGCCTGGAAAAATCGTCTAGGCTAGTAAAATCCCCACCCCTTTCCCGTTCCTCCAGCATGGCCCTGGCACCAGAAACGGAAAGCCCTTTGACTGCCATCAAGCCAATGACCACCGTTCCACGCAGGGTACCGCCGCCGCCGCCAATCCCGTGGTAACGCCATCGGGAAATGTTAATGTCCGGGCCTTCCGTCAACAACCGCATCCTTCTGGCCTCCGCAATGTAGGCATGTGGTCGGTAGTATCCCCCTTGGTTGGAAAGCACCGCCGCCATGAATTCGGCCGGATGGTGTACCCTAAGATACGCCGACTCGAAAGACACCATCGCATAGGAAGCGGAATGCGGCTTGCAGAAACTATAGCCGTCGAAGGACAGCATCATCTCCCATATTTTGTTGGCGGTTTCGTCATCAACCCTGTTCCTACGGCAGCCATCGAAAAACCGGTCTTGATACACCTTTAGCCTGGCCCCTCCCGCCTTCTTGGCAATCACCTTCCGCAGTTTGTCAGCTTCCACCTCGTCAAACCCGGCCAAGGCAACGGCGGTTTTCGACACGTCTTCCTGATAACACAAAATGCCGTAGCTTTCGTCAAGAATGCGCTCCAGCCTTGGATGAAGCGGCTCCCACTTGCCACCCTTCAATCGCCTAACGTACTCCGAAATAAACTTGTTGGCCGCGGGACGAATTATGCTGGAATGAATAACGATATGGGTGAAATCCCCCGCGCCGGTCTTCTTTTGAAGTTGCCTCATGGCCGGGCTTTCGATATAGAAAACCCCCATACTGTCCCCCCGGGCCAGTGCCTCCACCGTCGGCTCGTCATCGATAGGCCGCCAGGTGTCGCGGTCAATAACCGTCCCCTGTTCCGTGAGGTTGGCAATGGCGTCGCGAATGACCGCAAGGCTCCTGTTGCCCAGCAAGTCGATTTTTACGAACCCGGCCGCCTCCGCTCCTTCCTTCTCCCAGGCCAGAAGCGGGTAGCCTTCCGCGGACTTTTCTATGGGCGAATAGCGGCGGATGGGGTTGGGGGTAACGACCACGCCGCCGCAATGCATACCGATACCACGGGGCAAGCCCTCAAGTCTTTTGGCCACGGAAACGATCTCCATCCAAGCGGGATTTACGGCTATGTTCGAGTCCCCACTTTGGAAAAGCCGCCTTTCCATCGCCGTAATCTCGGCATCGGCGAAACCGTAAGCCTTCGCCGTTTCACGCAACGCGGAACGGTAACGGAACATGTTGTGGTTTGCCACCCTGGCGCACCGGTCAACGCCGAACCGCGCTATTACCGCCTTGATCAGATCGTCCCGTTCGTCCCAAGCGAAATCAATATCCAAGTCTGGGGGATCGGCCCGTGCAGGGTTGAGGAACCGTTCAAAATACAGGTTATGGCGTAAAGGGTCAACGTTGGTTATTCCCAGGCCGTAGGAAACAATCGAGGCCGCGCCTGAACCCCTACCGCACGTCCGCCTGTTTCCGTTCTCCTTGGCCGACATTTTAACAATGTCATCTATGACAAGAAAGTAGGACGCAAACCCTTTTTCGCCGATAACGCCTAGTTCGTAGTCTATCCGCCCAATCTCCCGATCCCCAAGCTCCCCGTATCGTTCGGCGTTCCCGGCGTAAACCCTGCCGCGCAACTCCTCCAGGGCGGTAATGCCTCCGGTGTCGTATCCGGGGAAAACCCAGCCGTTGAATATTTCATCAAAAACGCACAGCGAGGCGATTTCTTTGGCACCCTTGACCGCGTCGGGCCAAGACGAGAGACGGCCATGCAGTTCCTTGGATGAACGCATATCCCTGCTCTCCCCGGCGGTATCCCCCACATCCAGACTGCCGACTGTCTTCAAAAGGCCAATCGCCCGCAGAACCCGATGCACGGCGAAATCGTCCGGTTCGACAAAAAGCGAATCGTCCAGAAAGGCCAGCGGAACGTCAAGCCGGCGGGAAGGCTCGACACCGCCAAGGCTGGACGGCGTAATCCCGGCGTAAAGCCGTCGCACCTTTCCAGCCAGAAACTCCAAGGCCGCCGCATTTGTGGAAACGGCAACCAGCCCGGCGGCGTTTTCCGCAAGCAGGGGCAGGGGATCAAAGTTCCCCGCGTCCATGTTCCGCAGGGTGAGCAGTTCGCACAAGCGTCCAAACCCCGCCCGGTTTTCCACGAAACAGCGAACCGCCGCACCGCCTTTCCCGGCGGTAAGAGCCGCGCCGACTATGGGCCGCAAGCCCCTTTCCCTGGCCGCCGCCATAAAGCCATGAACCCCGTAAAGGTTGTTCAGGTCGCAGACCGAAACGGTACGAACCCCAAGCCCTGCCGCCTTGTCCAAAAGGTCGCCATGCCCACGCACGCCGTACAACAGGGAATAGGCCGAAACAAGCCCCAGCCTAATATCCATGACCGCCGCCGGTTGAAAGTAGCGGTTTGCCGCCGCGCCCTCCGGATGCGGCAAGCACAAGTCCCCTGGTTATCTTGCCCACACCGTATCTGTGTTGAATTTTGTCCACTGCTTCCTGTAGCCTCATGTTCGCCGTGTCCCGCTCCATCTCAAAAGATCGACCTCATACCCCAGCGGCACAAGCCCCTCCAGAGAAAGCCCCACCGACCGCACCCGGACACGCCGCAATGCCGCCTTTCGGTAAACCCCCTGGGCAACCGCCGAAATGTCGCCGTCGAAAACGCCCGGGCTCCGCAGCCTTTCCCTCCCCTCGGCCTTAACACCGTCCGCATACACCACCGCAAGCCTAACCGTGGTGGCGGCCAGCCTGTCACGCCGCATCGCAAGCCCGGCGTTTTCCGCGAGTGCGGTAATAGCACCTCGAACCGCCAGCGCGTCCACCGTGTCCTCCTCAAAATCCGCCTGGCAAGCAAACCGCTTTTCCTTGCCTCGCCCATCCACTCCGCTGTCGTCAATCCCCATTGCCATGCTTCGCAACAGCGTTCCATGCTTCCCGAAAATCGCCGCCGCCTGTCCGTCGGTAAGCGCGGCTAGCTCCCCGATCTCCGTTATGCCGGTAACCTCTGCGGTGCGTAAAAGTCTCCGCCCCATGCCCGGCAAAAGCCGTATGTCCTGATGCGCTAAAAAATCCCCCTCCGTCCCGTTCCGCACTTGTATCAACCCGGTAGGTCGTATGGTTCTGGTGGCCACTTTGCAAACCAATTTATTCTGGGCTGCCGCCGCCGCCGGCCTAATCCCGGTAAGCTCCCGAACATCCCGCAGAACTCGTCCGGCGCAATCGGCGGGAGGCCCGAAAAGCTTGGTAGTGCCGGATATGTCAAGATAAAGGTTCCCCAAGCCGTCATTTTCCCAAACCGGCGCGTACCTTGCCGCCACCTTCTCAAGCTCGGCGTTCATGGCCGTTTCCGCCGCAACGTCCGGCGCAAGCACAGCCAAGTCCCCGACCCGCCTCTGGGCATCGGCGACGGCCATACCCGGCCTTAGCCCCTGCCGTATCGCTTCTGGCGAGCAGTCAATGGCAACGCCCCGCCCGCCGCCAGCAATAACGAAAGGCCGACCCTTCAAGCTGGCATCCGCCGCCACCGCTACAGTTGCCCTAAGAGCCTGTTTAGTATCTTAATCAAGAGGGAAGATTTCAGGTAAACTGGCATGAAACGAAGGGAGGGAACAAATGAGAGCGGTATACCCGAGTGACATA
>WQRP01000115.1 GCA_009786675.1 Treponema sp.
TTCAAAATCCAGATTAATCGCCTCGTCAACGGTAAGAAACTCCTTGTAAACATTCTTTACGTCCATAGTAAGCTCCTTGTTTGGGTTTTACGGCTATAATGGTAACGCCTTTTGAATATTCGGGTATTGTAAAAATCGGAACCAAGGGACGGTCACCGATTTTCAGCCTGGCTGAATAACGGGAATTAAGGAGTCGCCATACCCGCCTGGATCTCTTGTAATGACATAATCGGCCTGAATACGTTCGCCTGTCGTATATTGAACCGCGTCTTCAAAATCGTTCCAGTCCAGCTCCAATGCCCGGTAGACTTTTTCTCCGGTAACAGCGGCGATGTTAACCGTTTTTAACAGGTCCTTTATAAGCCCCATCGTTTTTGCTTGTCTTTCGGATCACACGTATGGTTGACGGGAAGCCAGGTTGCGTGATACCGTGCCTAGGCTGCATATGGAAATACGGCAAATGAAAAGCATCGATGGAACGCAGGGCGTTTTGACGCGGAAATTTTACTTCCGGGGAAAAATGCGGTATGTTTGAGGAACCGATATTTGAATGGGATTCCGAAAAGGCTCGGCTTATTGCCGAAAAGCACGGGATCGACATGGGATCGGTCAAGCGCCTGTTTGCAGATCCATTTCGGGTGGAGCAATACGATGAAGGCCACAGTGGGCTGGAAGATCGATGGCAGACCTTGGGCTTGGTCAACGGGATTTTGTTTGCTGTTTATACGGAGCGGGAGGAGAAAGTCCGCGTAATAACGGCTAGGGAAGCAACGTCGGAAGAGAGGAGGATTTATTATGGCTCAAACGAAAGAGGGACTTGGTTTATCCCTTGAAAGGGTGGAAGGGATAAAGGCCGCCCAGAAAAGGCATTCGGTTATTGATCCGGGGTGTGAGAAACTGGCACCGGAGGAATTCATCAACTGGCACCCAGTTGGCGGCATTTCATGGGAGGAACGCGCCAAGCGCATGAAAGCGGCGGGCATAACGGAGCCAGAAGCGCGTCCTGCCCCGGCCGCCCATGTCTCATAGAACCTGCGTCATCCACCCCTTGTCGTCCGGAACCGTGCCGTACTGGATTCCCTTGATCGTGGCCTGTATCCCGGTCGAAAGCTCCCCGACCTTGCCACCGTTAAAGACCGCCTTTCTGCCGTTCCAGGTAAGCGAGGTTATCGGCACCGCGCCGGCCGCCGTCCCGCTTACNAAGCATTCCCNGGTCTCCTCCATCGCCTCCTCTATCGGGATNCGCCGCTCGGCGATCCTTACGCCCATGTCCCCGGCGATCTCCAGGATGCTTGCCCGGGTNATGCCCGGAAGGATGGTGTCGCCGAGCTCCGGGGTTACCAGTTCCCCGGATTTTAGNTAGAAGAAAATGTTGCAGGACGAGCCNTCCTCGACGTACTTGCGGTGGGTCGCGTCCAGGAAAATGCACTCCATGAAGCCGGCCTCCTCCGCCTCGTGCTTGGCCAGCGCGGCTATGGCGTAGTTCGCCGTGGCCTTTATCCAGCCGGTACCCCTGGGCGTCGCCCGGATCCGGTCGGTGACGATCGCGTCGGAGCTGCCGCCGGAAAAGTAGGAGCTGACCGGGGTGGTTATAACGAACACCCAGGGCTCCCTGGAAAGGTTGACCCCGACCCCGCTTTCCGCGATCGTGAAAGGCCGGATGTACACCGAGTCCGCGGTCATGAACGAGTCCTTTTCCCAGGCCGGGTCGTACTGCGGGCGGAAACCGAGCCCGGCGTTTCGCCCGACCGTTTCCAGGCAGGCCCGGACGAAGGTTTCCTCGGGGAACGGCGGCATACGAAGCCCGGCCATGGACTTGGCGAACCGCGCCGCGCTCCGGTCGATGCGGAAAATCGCCATTCCGCCGTCCCTGCGGGGAAAGGCCTTCAGCCCCTCGAAGCAGCCGATGCCGTACTGGCTGGTGTAGTTGACCAGGGGCACGTCGTCGTAGAAGTTCCGCGAGTCTTCCACCCTTTCCCTGTCCCCGGCCTCCATCGCCGCCTCGGCGTCCGGGGTTCCGTGCGGCTTTTCCATGTACTCGTCGCCCCATTTCCCGCCGGAGTATTTTGCCCGATAAGTAACGGGATACGAATTCAGCGTAAATGCCATACATTCTCCTCGACCCATTGTGCCCAATTAAGGGGCGCATGGCAATAGCCTGGACAAAATCCTTGCCATCCTCGTTCATGTGGTGTATACTGGCAGTCGCCTAATAGGGAGAGGAATTTGTGCAAGTTGACAATCCAGAGTTTTCGGCGTACGGCGATGGCGTCGGGGCAACCCGCAACCATGACGGCACGTATTCCTTTGACGGGGCGGCGGGATCCGCCGGTATCAGCTTTCGGTTTCCGGGGGGATGGGACGGCTTCGACAGGGTCGTTTTTACCATCGAGGCGGAAAACCTCCGCCGGGAGGACGGGGAGATGGCCCTGATCGTAAACGACGGGTTCAAGGCGTGGGATCCGCCGGTCGCGAAGTCGCCTTGCCCGTTGGTCCGCCAGGGCTCGTCCGTCCTTGGCTACCCGGTTCCAGTGTTCGCAAGCGGCGCCGTAAGCTTCCAGCTTAACGAGACCTTTGGGCACAGCACTAACTGGAAGATCGCCGTAAAAAGCGTGGAATTCCAAAACGTCGAGAAAAAACCGGTGATCGTCGACAACCCGGGCTTCGATATCGAGGGTCTTGCCCCGAACAAAACCCCTAACGCTGACGGCTCGTATACCTTTAGCGGGGAGCGGTCCGCCCTTCTGTGCTTTATGTTCCCGCGTGGCTGGAAGAGCTTCGAGAACGTTTCCTTTTTCGTCGAGGGCGTCGAGAACCACGTCGGCGACACGATGATGTGCCTTATCGTCAAGAACGGGTTCCACGTGTGGACCACGATAGACGAGGCCCACGGCGAGCAGTACCCGCGCATCGACCGCGGCGGCAACGTAATCACCTATCCGACCCTGGCCTTTGCCGACGGCGCGAGCCTGCAGATCAACAAGTTCGGGTATAGCAACAACTGGACGATCCGCGTGACGAAAATCGTGCTCCATGACGGCCCCATAGACGACGTGTACCTCGGCTGATCTCGCGCGAAGCGACACTCCGTTCTTGCCATCCGTGCGTATTTGTTGTAAACTACCATTGGCTTGGGCGTTTTGTTGTCTTGCAAAATGATTAAGGAAGGGGTTGAATGAAAGGCAGGTGTTTTTTTACGGAAGGGGGGGCTCGTGCACGTCGATAATCCGGAGTTTTCGACATACGGCGATATTGGGGGCGTAAAACGCGGCAGGGACGGTGCCTATCTCTTTGACGGCGCGGCCGGATCCGCCGGCATCAGCTTTTCGTTCCCGGAGGGCTGGGACGGCTTTGACAGGGTCGTCTTTTCGGTCAGGGCCCAAAACCTTCGCCCCGAGGACGGCGCTATGGCCCTGATTGTCAAGGACGGGTACCAGGTTTGGGGATCGACCGTCACCAAGAGCCCGTACCCGTGGATCGGCGAGGGCGAGCACACGCTTACTTACCCGGCCGCCGTGTTCGCCAGCGGGGCGGTAAGCTTCCAGCTTAACGAGACCTTTGGACACAGCACCAACTGGAAGATCAGCATAACCAGGATCGACTTCCAGGCCGTCGATAAAAACTTTATCCGGGTGGTGTCCCCGGCCTTTTCCGTGTTCGGCGACACCGAGAACACGACGCCCAACGTGGACGGCTCGTATACCTTCGCCGGGGACGCGGCCACCCTGATTGGCCTGGAATTCCCGCAGGGCTGGAACAGCTACGAGAGCGTCACAATCTTTATAGGCGGCGTGGAAAACCACGTCCCAGACATGACTATGTCCCTGATCGTCAAAAACCGATACAGGTCTTGGGCGGACATAGACAAGTCCTACGCCAACCGCTACCCGGACATAGAACCCGGCGACAACGTTTTTACCTACCCGACCCTCGTCTTTAACGACGGCATGAGTCTGCAGCTAAACCAGTACGGCCACAGCGCGAACTGGACGATGCACGTCACGCAAATCGTGTTCCACGACGGCCCGATAGGCGACGTGATTTTTGAGTGAAACATTGCGCTTGACGCCATTACCCTGGGCACGCCGCCGGCCATAGCCTCTGGCGTTATGGAGTTGCCGTGTATTTTCGTCTATGTTTTTGCCCCATTTGATTCAATCGTGGGTTTGCCGTTCATGTATAGTTCATTGCAGCTTATGTCAATGTCATCGTTCCAGTACACGCCGTACCCTCCGGCGGCCACTTTGGCCTGCTCGAAAAGCCCGCGTGTAAGGCGGAAGGACCGAAATGCCTCGTTCTTTGCCATCAAGTCGCCCATGTCGTATACCTTGTTTTCGCCGGAACGGAACAGCACGGACAATTGATAATCGGGTAATGTTGCCACTGTTTCGATTGCATGAAACATACGCTACTCCAAAGGCGGCAGTTTTTGTATCCGCTGGCTTTTCCACATATCCAGTAGTTCGCCTTTGTGCGTTTCGTACCATTCCTTTATCAGCCGGTAAGCCCTCGAAGGTAGGTCCCCTTCCAGCATTTCACCGGTTTTCAAATCTATAAGTCCAGCGTAATCCCCGTAAATGACATGAATATGCGGAGGCTCATGCTCCGTGCCTCGGAAAAACATTTTTATGACCATTCCGTAAAACCTGGCTATCTCGGGCATTTTAACTCCTTGCCTCATTATATGACGCTACGTGCTACGCCGCAAGCCTGGTTCTTGCGCCTTTGGTCTTTCCGTCGATAAGCGTGATCTCTGGAACCCACTTTTGGGCGAATGTATATTAAACCTATGGCGAAAGACATCCGTTATAAACCGTGTTCCACGACGGCCCTAGGCAACGTGCTTTTTGAGTGAAGCATTGCGCTTGACGCCATTACCCCGGGCATGGTATAGTCATACCGTGGGTTGGCGACACGAAAGCGTAACTTGCGTAGCCTGACTTCCCGAAAAACAAGGCCGCCCGCGTTGGGGTTGCGTGCATGGGATACATGATTACGAATGAAAGCAGTTATGTCGCCAACAGTGTGATTACCCCCCCCCCCCCCC
>WQRP01000116.1 GCA_009786675.1 Treponema sp.
GTCTTAAGCGCGCGGCTCTTGATATCCTTCCAGTCGGCATCCTGGCCGACGTCGACGCACACGGCGATTACCTCGCAGTCGTAGTTTTCCTTTAGCCAAGGAATGATGACGGTGGTGTCAAGGCCACCGGAATAGGCGAGGACTATTTTCTTTTTCACGTTTGCTCCTTGCTGTGTCGAATCGGCCGTGGCCTGTTCATTTCTTTATTTTCGCGACGAAATCTTTGATAACATCGTCAACGTCGGGATGCCCAATTTCCTGCAGGCTGTACTCGACGCGGGTGCAGGGTTTGCCAATCTTTATGACGCGCTCAAGGTCTATCGGCGTGGCGATTATAACCGAGTCGCAGTCGGTTTTCTCGATGGTGGCCGAAAGATCCCTCATCTGCTGTTCGCCGTAACCCATCGCAGGCAGCAGCCTGCCGATTTCGGGGTAGATGCGGAAGGTCTCGGCCAGCTTGCCCACGGCGTAAGGCCGGGGATCGACGATTTCCGCCGCGCCGAAGCGCCGCGCCGCGACAATGCCCGCCCCGATTTTCATCTCGCCGTGCGTCAGCGTCGGGCCGTCCTCCACGACCAGCACGCGCTTGCCGCGGATCGCGTCCGGCTTATTCACGCTGATGGTGGAAGCCGCGTCGATCACCAGGGCTTTGGGGTTCACCTTCTCTATATTGGCCCTGACCTCCTGAACCTTGTCGAAGTCCGCGCTGTCGATCTTGTTGATGATAACGACGTCGGCCAGGCGCAGGGTAACCTCGCCGGGGTAGTACGCAAGCTCGTGCCCCGGCCTGTGCGGGTCAACCACCGTGACCATCAGGTCGGGCTTGTAGAACGGGAAGTCGTTGTTTCCGCCGTCCCACAGAATCACGTCGCAGCCGTCGGGGTCGTTTTCCGCCGCGCGCAAAATCGCCTCGTAGTCCACGCCGGCGTAGATGACGTTTCCCCTGGCAATGTGCGGCTCGTACTCCTCCATTTCCTCTATGGTGCAACTGTGCTTGGCGAGATCGGCGATCGTGGCGAAGCGCTGCACCTTCTGGGCCTCCAGGTCGCCGTAGGGCATGGGGTGCCTAATCGCGATCACCTTCAGGCCGTTCGCGATTAGGGACTCGGCGATGCGGCGCGAGGTCTGGCTTTTGCCGCAGCCGGTGCGGATGGCGCCCACCGCGATGACCGGCTTGGTGCTTTTGATCATGGTGTTCTTGTGGCCAAGCAGGGAGAAGTCCGCGCCGGCGGTGTTCACCCGCGCCCCAAGCCCCATCACGAAGTTATACGGAACGTCGCTGTACGAAAAGACGCACTCGTCGGCGTCGAGCTCCCCGATAAGCCGCTCCAGATCGTCCTGCACGTAAATGGGGATGCCGTCGGGGTAAAGACCGCCCGCGAGCGACGCCGGGTACTTGCGGCCCGCTATGTCCGGGATCTGCGCGGCGGTAAAAGCCACGACCTTGTATGCGGGATTGTCCCTGTAAAACGTGTTGAAGTTATGAAAATCGCGACCGGCCGCGCCTATGATGATAACTTTCCGTTGAGCCATTATGCCCCCTTAATCCCAGTCGATTCAGGATGATGGCACATTATCCCCTGTTTTTCGCAAAAAAAGCAAGGGGGCGGGTCAATTCGCGTATGTTAACCCCCGCCTGTTTTCCATGCGACTGTCAAGTGATATTGCCGAAAAAATGGATGCGCCCGTCGGCTTGTATCGGCGCGGCGTATCCGCTATAATCGTTACAGGAGAACATTATGCTGGAAGAACAGGTGAAAGCCGCCTTGGAAAACGTGCGCCCCAACTTGCAGGCCGACGGCGGGGACGTGGAATTTGTCTCGATGGCCGACGACGGGACCGTTTCGGTAAAGCTGCTGGGCAGGTGCAACGGCTGCCCCATGTCGCAGATGACCCTAAAGCACGGAATCGAAGAGTATCTCAAAAAGGAAATTCCCCAGGTAACCTCGGTCGTCGGCGTTTAGGCCGTTGGCGCAAAAATAGATTTCGCCGGGCGTTTGCGGGGTGCTGTTAAAGCCACTTGATTTCGGCATTGTAATCTTCGCTTTCGCGGCGGTGGTTGCCTCGTTTCTTGCCGTGTACTCAGGCGGCGGCGGTCGCCCTACTGTGAACCTGCGGGGTGAAAACGGCCGGTGGGTTTTCCCCCTGGACGCAAACGAGACGGTGGTCGTTTCCGGCCCGCTTGGGGATACCGTGATAGAGATACGGGACAACGGCGCGCGGGTCGTTTCCTCGCCGTGCATGGATCAGACCTGCGTTGTCATGGGGGCAGTGCGCCTGTCCGGGCAATGGTCGGCCTGCCTTCCCAACCGGGTCATGCTTTACGTCAGCGCTGGCAGGGACGGGGACGATGTCGATGCCATGGCCTGGTAGCCCGCAAGGCGGGGATCGGCGGAAAACCCTGGCCCTGCTGGGGGCGCTCTGCTTTTTCCTTTCCGCCGTCGAATACCTTGTTCCAAAGCCCCTTCCCTTCATGCGTATCGGGCTGGCGAACATGCCCCTGCTTCTCGCGCTGAACGTCCTTGGCGCGAGGGACTTTTTCCTGCTGGTGGTGCTGAAGGTGCTTGGCCAGGGGCTTATAGGCGGCACGTTTCTTTCCTTCATTTTCCTGTTTTCCATAGCCGGGACTTTTACCTCCGCCACGGCGATGTTCGCCCTGGGCAGGATGCCCGGGAGAAGGCACCTTGGGTTCGCCGGCATAGGTTGCGCCGGGGCGATGGTTTCCAACGGCGTCCAGCTCCTGCTTGCCCGGCACCTTGTCTTCGGCGAGGCCGTGCGCTACCTTGCGCCCCCGTTCCTAGCCGCGGGTCTTGTCGCCGGGGTAACCCTGGGGATTGTCTGCGAGTACTTTTGCCGGCGATCGCGGTGGTACGCGCTTCGCGCGCGATTCGCGCCGAATCCGGGGGACTGCTCGCGAGCCGGGGATCCTGGGGAGTTCTCCGGAGATGCGACTCCAGGGGAGGGCAGGGGAGAAAGCCGGGCTTGGGAGTTTCCCAGGGATGCCATTCCGGAAGATCTCCGGGGTGAAAGTCCTGGCGCGATGCCCGGAGGGGTTTCCAGGGGAGGGGATCCCCGGGATGAAAGCCGGTCTGGGGATCCGCCCCCGGGGCTTCCCCGGAACGATCGCCGCCAACGTAGAAGCCGGCGCTGGGACGTCCTGTTCAACGCCGACGAGCTTTTCGTCGCCGGGCTGTTGATGGCCCTGGTTTTCCTGCACGACCGTTCCCTGCCGGGGATCCTCGCCCAGTTTTTGTTTTTCTGCCTGCTTGTATGGGTTTCCGGAAGAAGGAACAACTATCTGGCGACGGCGGCGTTCATTGCCGGGATAGTTTTTTTCAACCTGCTTGTCCCCCACGGAAGGGTGCTTTTCTCCCTGGGGCCTCTGCAAGTAACCCGGGGAAGCCTGTTCGCTGGGCTGGAAAGGGCCTTCGCCCTATCCGGGCTGATGATGCTTTCCCGCGTCTGCGTCAGAAGCGACCTTCGGTTGCCCGGGGCGATCGGTTCGCTGCTGGCGGAGGCCCTGCGAACCCTGGAGGCGATGCGGGGGAAAATGTCCGGGCTTCGCGGGATTGGCAGGCGTCGGCTAATCGCCGCAATCGACGGCATTATGCTTGAGGCGGAAACGGGCGACCCCGGCGGCCTTCCCCGGGAAAAACCCCGGCGGAGCGCGAAGGGCATTTTGCTGTTGGCCCTAATGGTGGCGCTTACGGCCGCCGCCGCCCGGCTAATCGCTTGTCAGCCTGGCCACGGCGTTACGCGCCCCGTTGTGGTTGGGGTTAATCTCCAGGGCCCGCCGGTAGGCCTCCAGCGCCGGCTCTATGTCGCCGACCTGCTCGCGCACCGATCCCAGCCTGTACCACCACAGAATCATGCCCGGCTCGAAAAGCAGGGCCGTGGTATAGGCGATGTCGGCGCGGTGGAACTTGTTGGTCAGGCGGAAAATCTCGCCGATGAAGAAATACGCAAGGGAAATCCTGTCGCCGTTGGGCATGGCGTCCGCGTAACGCTCCATGTGGGCGAGTGACTGCTCGAAGTTGCCAAGGAAGAAAAAGGACTGTCCCATCGTTTCCAGCAGNCGGAACTCGTCGGGGAACACCCGCATACCCTGCTGGCCCCAGTTTATGACCTCNTTGTGCCTTCCAAGCCTTCGCAGGGCGCGGGTTAGCAACACGTAGGTGTCGCGGGTGGCGACNTGGCGGGTTATCTGGTCGAAACCGACGCGCACGACCTCGTTATAGTGGGGAACGGCTTCCGCCATGCGGCCAGTGGCCTCCAAATACCTACCCCGGTAGTAATTCTGCGCGGGGGTCATGGCCTGGGGCGTCCCGGCGGCCGGCGCCTGGGCTTCCGCATGAAAAGCCACCAGGATAATACAGGCGACGGTACCGTAGAGACCTCTCATATATTTAGTTTACCACATCGAAGGCTATACGTCCATAGTACGGCGGGCGAACTTCCTTGCCTGCTCCGTCGCGTCCGATATTTTCGTAACATTGCCCCCTCGGTCGGAATACGCCGAGGTCGGCGGCTCCGTGTCCACGCGCGGCGTCAGGGCCCCGGTGGGGCAGGTGGAGACACACAGGCCGCAGCTCGTGCAGTTTTTCTCCTCGCCCAAGGGAACGGAAAAGGACGGCTCGACCGCGGTGTCGAATCCCCGGCCGATAAAGCCGAACACGCCGGCACCAGCCTCCACGCAGATCCGCACGCACAGGGCGCACAGGATGCACTTGTTCTTGTCCCGCACGATAAACCGATGGCTGTCGTCAATCGGGTGGGTTTTGAGTTCGCCGCCAAAGGCAAACTGATCCGCACCGTAGGTAGTCGCGTGTTGGCGAAGCTTGCAGTCATCCGCATCGGCGCACCCGCAGGAAAGACAGCGGGCGGCTTCCCTTTGCGCCTGTTCCCCGGACATTCCCAGTTCGACCTCGTTAAAGTTGTGCCGCCGCTGTTCCTTGGTCAGCATGGGCATGTGAACCTTGTCGA
>WQRP01000117.1 GCA_009786675.1 Treponema sp.
AAGCGGATCAATATTTCCATAAACGAGGGGTTGCTGGCCAGGATCGACATGGTGGCCAGGAATCGATCCGAATTCATAAGCCGGGCAGTGGAAAACGCACTTGCCTAAACTGTAATAGTCAAGATAAAATCTGGCATTTGTGGCGGCGCAACGGTGACAGTCACTCGTTTTTAACCCTCCGCGCAGGGTGACCGACACTTTTCTCCCCCCCTCCCCCTAGCACATGGGAACCCACTGTCCAAGGTGCATGTTCAGTTTTTCCATTATGTCCTCGACGGTCACCGGCTTGCCTATGTGGTTGTCCATTCCGACCTTTAGGCATTTCTCGATATCCTCGCGGAAGACGTTGGCCGTCATCGCGACTATCGGGACGTGCCTGAACTCCAGGCCACGTTTCAACTGGGCCTCCTCGAACTGGCGAATCCTTCTGGTGGCCTCGTAGCCGTCCATCTCCGGCATCTGCAGATCCATAAAGATCATGTCGTAGGGTTCCTTCGCCTCCCTGACCATCTCCACCGCGACCAGGCCGTTTTCGGCGCAGTCTATGGCCATCCCCGTGTCCTCCAGAAAGGAAATCACGATTTCGCGGTTAAGCTCGATGTCGTCCACGATAAGCAGGCGCAGGCCGGAGAAATCCTCGGTCCCGCCCCCCTGAGGTTCCTCGTCCTCGCAGGTTTCGTCGCCGAAGCACTTGTTCAGGCAGTTCACGATGTCCAGGTTGAACAGCGGCTTCTGCAGGAAGTGGTCCACCCGGCAGCCGGGCATGTCCGCCTCGATAACCTCCTGGTCGCTGGCGGAGATCAGGATAATCCTTGGGGGCGAGCCGCCGGCCTGTTTCCTGATCCGCGAGGCCAGCTCGATCCCGTCCATGCCCGGCATTTTCCAGTCGATAAAGAAGGCGTCGTAGGGGCTGTCGTTCCTGGAGATCGTCTCCAGGGCGCTTTCCCCGTCGGACGCGATGTCGCAGGAGATGCCGTGCCAGACCAGGCTGGAATGGAAGTGCTCCAGAAAATCGGGGTCGTCGTCCACCACCAGAAGCCGGGCGCCGCTCCAGTCCACCTTCCTGGGCAGGATGTGCCTGTTCCTGCCCTCGCCCCACTTGGCGCGGAAGGTAAAGGAAAAGGTGGAGCCCTTGCCGAACTCGGATTCCAGCCAAATCCTGCCGCCCATCATTTCCACCAGCCTGCTGGAAATGGCCAGCCCAAGCCCCGTCCCGCCGAATTTCCGAGAGATCCCCGAGTCCGCCTGCAGGAAGGGGGAAAACAGGCCGGCGCGGTGCTCCTCGCTTATGCCTATCCCGGTGTCGCTTACCTCGACCCTTATGACGTTCGTCCCGCAGGCCTCCTCCTCCAGGTAAGCCGCAAGGCGTATGTTCCCGCCTTTCGGGGTGAACTTGGCCGCGTTGGAAAGCAGGTTCGTCAGGACCTGGACCAGCCGCTGGCTGTCGCCGACAAGCGTGGCGGGNATGGTGCCGTCCAGAAAGACGGAAAAATTCTGCCGCTTCTCGCTCATGTGCAGCTTGACCACGTTCACCGCCTCGCGAATCATCTCCTCGAAGTCGAAGCTGGCAAGGGAAAGCCGCATCATGTTCGCCTCTATCTTGCTCATGTCCAGGACGTCGTTGATTAGCCCCAGAAGATGGGAGGACGCCGCAGCGATCCTTTCCAGGCAGTAGCTTTTGCGCTCCATGCTTGCGGCCTTGGTGGCGATCGTTACCATGCCGATTATGGCGTTCAGCGGGGTCCGCATTTCGTGGCTCATGTTGGAAAGGAACTCCGACTTGGCCAGGTTCGCCCTTTCGGCCTCCTCCCTGGCCATCTCGATTTCGGTGATGTCATGGAAAATCGTCATCGCCCCCTCGTTGATGCCCGTATCGGAGACCATGGGGATAAAATTGACGATATACTTCCGGGAGCCGTCCTGGCCCGGGCCCGCGTCGGTCTCCGCAAGGACGGAGCGGGGCTCGCTTTCGGAAAAAACCTTGCCAAGGTTATAGGCCAGCGTCTCGATAAATTGGCTGCCGTGGGCGCCCTTTAGGACATCGCCGATGCTGCCGCCTTCCACGGGGAAACCCGGCCGGCCACCCGCGAGCCTGCGGAAGGCGTCGGAGCAGAAAACTATGCGGCCCGCATGGTCGAAGCAGATTATGATGTCCGGGCTGTTGCTCAGAAGCAGCTGAAGGTAACGATCCCTAACGCGCTGGGACACGAACTGGGCGGCGACCTGGTTGGCCCTGGTGTTGGCGTATATTTTTTCCCTTTCGATGTCGGTCTGCAGGCGGCTTATGCTGCGCTCCTGCTTGCGGATCTTCTTTTCCAGTTCCGCAATCCGTGCCCGCTGAGACGCTATCGTTTTTTCAAGGTCGTTTTCCATGTTTGCTTCCTGCCCCGTCCTGCCTTACCGCCAGCCAGCCACGAAAACCGCGATCCTTAAGCCCGATTTATTTTCCCCCGTCAAAAAACACACGCCGTAAACGTAAAGTTGTGGAACCTGTTTTGCAGCACGCCGTTCTTGTCGCGCACCGGGCATATCTCGCCGCCGGCGTACCCCATCATGAACGGCACCCTGGGCGCGACCTGCGGATCGCCGCCCCCCATCCTTTCCGAAATAAGGGCCATCTCGCCGTCATGGCCGGGCGACAGCGTCACGTAGCGGCTGACGCAAGGCAGCGCGAGCATGCCGTCCCGCTTGCCGCAGCCAAGCACGCGATCCATGGCCTCGCCGGCGGATGCCATTACGCTGGCGGCCGTGATCTCGCCTATGGCCACCGACGCGCCCTCCGTCATTTCGCCCCCGCAGGAAAGGCTGCCGTCGCCGTTCACGGCGTAAATGGCCAGGGCCACCGGATCGGGGATTCCCTGATAGTAGGTCATCAGGGGCGTGGTTATGGGGGCGTTTTCCATGATGACTATGCCAAGGGTCTCAAGGTACCGGAGCGCGGGCATCCCGTTGATCTCGTGCAAAACGCAGCCCTCGGACCTGGTGATCTTCCCCTTGCTTTTCTGTATGTTCCGCTGGGGCATGGAAACGACCACGAATTCCGGCTCTATGGAACCGTGTACCAGCAGCATCGCCATGCCGTCCCTCTTGTGCTCGCCGTTGCGGAAAACGTAGCAGTAATCGAAGCCGGTGTCCGTATTCGTGGCGACCCCGCCCCAGATGGGGACGCCGCCGCAGGCGTCGTCAAGGCTCCGGTGAAGCTCCGACCCGTTCGGGTATTTCAGGAGCGGGAACAGGCTGACAATCAGCGACGGGTTCCCCGGAAGCCTCCGCGCCGCGCCGGAATACGCGGCCCGGATTTCGTCCCTGTAGCCGTCCGCGTCCAGGGATCCGCTGATTACGGTCTCGAAAACCAGATCGTCGCTTGTAAGGACCGTAAGCACCAGCGCGTACATGCCCTTTCCGTGCCGGTCCGCGCTGGACATTGTCGTATTGCCGATAACGTCAAACGGCAGCCTCTTGCACATTTCCTTGATAAAGTCGGAGTTCACAAAGTCAAAATGGCAGGTCACGATGCCGACGCTGTTCCCCCCCAGCGCCCCAAGGTCTATCTGCCCCATAAGCTCGGCGATTCCCTCCTCGGTTTCGTCGATTTCCTCGGTATAGGCAGTCATCATCTTTACCACGGGTCTCCCCCCTTTTTACGATTTCGAACAAAAAGAACAACGCACCGTATATAGTATAACCCTTCAGGCGCGTTATTTCCAGTTACGAGCGCATAAATCGCCGCGCGCCCAGGGCATGGCCGGCGCTTTCTAGGCACTCCGGCCGCAGCGTGCTACAATTCGCCATGCGTTATTACAGCACGAGGAACAAAAGCCACGACGTGGACTTTGCCACCGCCGCCCTTACTGGCCTTGCCCCCGACGGAGGGCTGTTCGTTCCGGGCGAAATACCTGCGTACCCTGGGGCGGTTCTGTCGTCGCTTGGGACGATGGACTACCGCGACATTGCCTTCGAGACAATCAGGCCATACGTTAACGGCGAGATGCCGGATTCGGTGCTTGGCGATATCGTCCGCGAGGCCTACCCTTTCGGCGCACCCTTGGTACCTGTAGGGGAAAGGCTTGTTCTGGAGCTCTTCCACGGGCCGACCGCGGCTTTTAAGGATTTCGGCGCGAGGTTCATGGCCAGGGCCTTTGCCTGGCTTCGCCGTGGCGAGGATAGGCCGTTGCATATCCTTGTGGCGACCTCCGGGGACACTGGCGGGGCCGTGGCGGACGGGTTTTTCGGGGTGCCTGGCATCTCCGTTACGGTGCTGTATCCCAAGGGCAGAGTTAGCCCCCTACAGGAGCGACAGATCGCCGGGCTTGGCGGCAACATTTCCGCGCTCGCCGTTGAGGGTTCCTTTGACGACTGCCAGGGTCTGGTGAAGGCCGCCCTTGCCAACGACGATCTGAAAAAAAAGGCGGCGTTTTCGTCGGCGAACTCGATCAACATATCCAGGCTTATCCCCCAGGCCGCCTACTACACCGCGGCCGCCGGCCGGGCATTTGCCGGGAAAACCGATCCCGATGGCGAGGCGACCCCTAGGGTACCGGGGAAGGGGGAAAGCACCCTGGCGATCTCCTCCGGGGAACCCGTAACCCTCTGCGTCCCCTCCGGCAACTTCGGCAACCTTACCGCCGGGCTCTACGCAATGAAAATGGGCGCACCTATACGGCGGTTTATCGCCGCGACCAACGCAAACAAAACGGTCCCGGACTACCTTGACTCCGGGGAGTACCTGGCAAGGGCTTCGCGGGCCACGCTTTCCAACGCCATGGACGTCGGCGCTCCAAGCAACTTCGAGCGCATGTCGGCGCATTTTTCGCTGGAGGAAATGCGGAAGGCCATCCTTGGGGTTTGGGTTTCGGACGAGGAAACCCGCGAGACAATCGTGCGGGTACACGAGCGGACTGGTTACTTTCTGGATCCGCACACTGCCGTCGGGTGGAAAGGCGTGGACAAGCTTATGGCGGAAAGCAAG
>WQRP01000118.1 GCA_009786675.1 Treponema sp.
GACGAGGGGAACATCGGGCTTATCGAGGCGGTCGAGCGCTTCGACTACACCAAGGGCTGCCGCTTCTCGACCTACGGCACCTGGTGGATCAGGCAGGCGATAATAAAGAGCATCGCGGACAAGGGGCGGGTGATCCGCATTCCNATCCACATGCTGAACACGATCAAGAAATGCTACTACGTGGCNAANCAGCTTACCCAGGGNCTNGGCCGCGACCCCAGCGAGGAGGAGCTTTCCGAGTACCTGGGGATCCCGGTCTCCAAGGTAAAGGACATAGTGCGCCTNTCGCAGGAAACCACCAGCCTGGACACAATCGTGGACAACGGCAACCTGACCCGCCTGGCCGACCTGATCAAGGACGAGTCCATGACGGAGCCCTTCGAGATGGTCTTCTCGATGACGCTGCAGGACACCATGACGGACATACTTTCCCAGCTTTCCGAGCGCGAGATGAAGATTATCCAGCTGCGCTTCGGCCTGGCCGGCGAGGGCCCGCTGACCCTGGAGGAAACGGGCAAGCTTCTTGGGATAACCAGGGAGCGCGTGCGGCAGATCCAGGAAAAGGCGACGTCCAAGCTTCGCAGCTTCCAGGAGCTAAAGGAACTTAGGGAAGGGCATCCTTAAGGGGCGGCCCCTACCGCGAACGGGAAAATACCGCTATAATACATCCCCATGAAAGTGAGCATCATAATCCCGGCGCTCAACGAGGGGAAAGCGCTTCCGGTTCTTCTGGACAGCATAAAGGCCCAGGATTTTTGCGATTGCAAGGCTATAGTCGCGGACGCCGGCCGTTCAAATGGAGAGACTTTTTTAGGCCCCGCCGGGGGCGCAACCACTAGGATTTTACCGTGAACGATTTTGAAAGCATCGGCATTCTGCCCGTTTTTACCAAGAGGCTCGCCCTGCGATCCATCNCCCGCCCCACCGCCGTCCAGCGCCTGGCGATCCCGCCGCTGCTGGAGGGAAAAAGCGCGGTCTTCCGTTCCGCGACCGGGACGGGCAAGACCCTCGCGTTTCTCCTGCCGGCGATCCAGGGCCTGCCCCAAGGCCGCGACGGTTCCTACCGCGGCCCCGAGGTCCTGGTCTGCGCCCCGACCCTGGAGCTGTGCTCGCAGATAAAGAACGAGGCCGACCTTCTGCTGGGCCCGGACGGCACCGCCGGCCTGCTTATAGGATCGGTAAGCCTGAACCGGCAGATCGAGGGCCTAAGAAAGGGCAAACCCCGGATCGCCGTCGGCAACCCCGGAAGGCTCCTGCTGCTGGCAAAGATGGGCAGGCTTTCGTTCAGGGATCTGCGCTTCCTGGTCCTGGACGAGGCCGACCGGCTTACCGCCCCGGAGTGCCGGGAGGAAACGGCGGAACTTTCCCGGGCAATCGCCCGGGAAACAGCCCGGGGGAACCCCGGTTCCCTGACCGTCGCCGCCTGTTCCGCCACCGTGTCCCCCAGAACCGGGGAACACCTGCGCCCCCTGCTGGACGAGGCCGCCCTGCTCGAAACGGACGAACAGGAGATCCTAAGGGAAAGGATCGAGCACTGGGCGATTTTCAGCGAGGGCCGCCGGAAGGCCAAGACCCTGGCGTCGTTCCTGGCGGCGGCGAAACCGAAAAAGACCCTTGTCTTTACCGGCCGCGCCTACGACGCCGGCAAAACCGTCACGACCCTGCAACAGCGCAAGATCGCCGCGGCCGGGCTTTTCAGCGGCATGGACAAGGGCGAGCGAAAGGCGGCCCTGGAACGCTTCCGGACCGGGAAGGCCGACGTGCTGGTATCCTCGGACCTTGCCGCCCGTGGCCTGGACATCCCCGGGATAAGCCACGTCGTGGCCCTAGACCTAAGCGAAAGCCCGGAAGCCTATATCCACCGGGCGGGTCGTACCGGGCGAGCCGGCAACCGGGGAATCATGGTGTGCATAGGCGACGAGATCGAAATGCGCCGCCTTGCCGCACTGGAAAAAAAGCTGGGGATTACGGTTTACCCAAAGGAACTGTACGGGGGAAGGATCTGCGTCCCCGAACCCGAGGATCCCCCAGCTTAAGGCCGCAAACTGCGACCTCAAGTCGGCCAGGTAATTCAGTTTGTTACAGACGCGGTAGGCCCGCCGACAAGGTAGCCCAAATAGTCGTTACCCGCACTCTAAGAGGTTGGCCTATGATATTACTGAAGCCCACTTGGGACATCAATGTATAAGAGGAACCAGTCGCATCAGGAATATCGACGAATCCCCGTTGCCAATGGATGTGCCAACCAAAGTTCCCGTTCCCGCCACCGAAACCGACCATGTAACGTAACAGGTAACTGACGTTTTGCGGTTGCGTAGAAGGGCTTTACAAAGCAAAGACCAGCAACCGCAAAATGTGCTGGAACAAAACACCACAAAGGCACTTGCGCTGACTGTAATTTGGGAACCCAAAACTGGCAAATATACAGTTTTGGGCTAACCGTTTGATAAGTGCAGCATTTTTTTACCAACAAAATAGTTAATCTGCCGCTTCAACTCTAATGTAATTACTCCAAATAGTCTCACCAGGCCCTCCACCATCCATATTAACCAATGCACGTCCTACTCTTATGTATGCACCAACAGTAGTAACAGGGAAAGGCCCCCCTAAAAATCTTTGACCAGGGATTGTTAAAACATTTCTCCTGGAACCACTAAGATATGATTCAGCAGGGGTAGTATGTAAGAAAGCATTAGGAACAGACCTGATCTGCCATATATAATTCCCGGTAAAAGTACCCATCCCGAACCCACTTGATGAGGATGCAGTAAGTTGCATCCCTACTTGAGGTGTTCCACTAATAGTAACAACAGGCGCGCTGAAATTGCATGAGGTAAAAAACAACCCCATTACCGTAATTAACCCAATAACTCCAATTAGTTGGATTTTATTCTTCACAATTAGCCTCCACAAAGTAATTTTTGGCAAAAGCACCTTTATGCTATCCCGTTTTCATAAGGTTAGGATAAATGTCACATAACGCTCTGCGGGGGATCATTGGTACCCAAGACCGTGGCAGCAAAATCCTGTATTTCACCTCTTTCGAGAGTAACAACCGCAGGATATACCGTAACCCCACTTATCGCTTGTTGATCCGCAGGACACCCTGTCAGTACCATGCTCAAGCCAAGCACAACCATGATTGACTGCATTTCCAAAATATCATGTTTTTCATCATGGACTCCTTTGATGCATTTTTGAAAAGGCGAAAGGCGGCTTCCCCCAAAGGTATTTCCGGCCATTCACCCAGGAATGCCCTAGCCAAGCATTCTCTATATGATAATAGGGCGGATCATAAACTATGTCAACACCATATTTTGGGAAAACATGATGGTATCGTATACTTGCAACGTGGACAGTTCGCAGGATTTACGACAAATTCTTGCCCAAAACATCAGAACCATCAGGCGTTCACTGCACATCAGCCAAGCAAAACTTGCTGAACACGCGGATATTTCCCTTTCATATCTAAACAACATTGAACGGTGCGAAACCTGGGTAAGCGACAAAACCCTGAAAAACCTGGCCAGGACACTCAACAAGGAAGCCTGGGAACTGCTTTCCCCCTCCGTAGAAGAAAGCAGCCTGACACAGGGGCGGAAACCATCCGACGACAAGCGAAGAAATATGCAGCGCATAGCCGATTTGGTCGTAAAAAAGCGGGAGTTCCTTCGCCACACCGTAAACCAGACGATGGAAGACCTGATTATCGAGATTTCAAAGGAAGAATAACGTGGAGGCTGGCCTCCCGCCCCAAATCCCCGGTATAATCACCCCAGGAGGCACAATGGAATACAAAACCGTCGCGTTCTCGCCCCTGGAGCCAGGCGGCGCAAACATGTGGCTCCTTACGCGGTATCGAACCGTAAGATTTGTGGTTAGAAATATAGAATGAACGATAACCGGATAAGGCTGCTGCTGTTCGCCCTGGTCGCCGCCGCGCACGTCGCCGTGATCGCTTTGCTCGCCTTTAACGTGGCCACCGAGCCCAGGGAACAGCGCGAAACCACCCGCGTCATGCGCCTTACCGACTTTACCGAGATCGCCCCGCTTCCGCCGGCACCGCCGCCGCCGCCGGAGCGACCGCCCGCGACCGAGCAGATGGTGGAGGCGATCGCCGAAACCATGATCGAGGTGGAAACCGTGCCCGACCAAATCGTCGTGCCCCCCGGAACCCTGGTTACCCATTCCGACGCCCAAGGCGCCCCTTCCTGGGACGATTTTCTTCCCGCGCACCGCGTCACCGACCAGCCAAGGTTCAACGAAAGGGAAATCGCCGACGACCTGGTTTTCCCGCCCATAGCGTTACGTTCCGGCATCGAGGGCAGGGTTATCCTGGAGCTTTTCGTGGACAGGAACGGAGTCGTTCAGCTCGTGCGGATTCTGCGCGAGGATCCGGAGGGCAGGGGCTTCGGCGAGGCGGCGGAAAGGGCCTTTATGGGAAGACAGGGCATACCCGCCATGGCGGACGGGGTGCCGGTCTCGGCCCGCTTTCGTTACCCGGTCAGTTTCCGGATCAGGTAGCCCGGTTAAAGTTCGGAGGTCTCCGAGAAAAGCTCGTCGAACTCCTCTTGGCCCAGGTCGGCTAGCTTCTCGACAATCTGCACCGCAAGCTTCTTCCCAACCACGCCGGGACGGCACAGGAACTTGGGCTTGTGTATCCCGGAGCTGCCGATGTTAAGCGAGTACGGATCGCCGATGCGCGAGTTGTATAGCCGCACCACGTCCCCCACCCTGAGCGAAAGCACCTCTCGAACCGGCAGGTTGATCCTGCCTATTTCCGCCACCGCGTCTATGTCGACGGTTTCCAGCTTGTCCTTCAGGACGTTAAGGTTCTCGGAGGTACTTGCCCGGTGCGCCGTGGAAAACCAGAACTGGGTGGAAAGCTTCCCTATAATGGGCTCGATCGTGATGTAGGGTATACAGAAGTTGATCATGCCCTCGACGTC
>WQRP01000119.1 GCA_009786675.1 Treponema sp.
ATATGGATGAAGCTCGCGAAGGGGCTGGGATGCATGTAGAGAAAAGGGGACGTGTGAACGAACTCAAAGAAAAACACAGAAGCCCAGTTGTTAAACGAATGNCTGTACTGTATNCCGGCCAGGTAACCCAANCCGTCGGGNGACGGATGCAAGNCACCGGCCAGCTCGCCCGGAAGCTCGTATTGCGTCATGACAAACTGCCCGTAAACGGAAAGCGAGTTAATTATGTTCCAGTTNGCCTCGACGGAAAAAAAAGGCCCCACCATGTGCCCGTCCTTCCCGGCCTGTCTGTTGCCCCACCTGTTATACTGGGTCCATGCGATCAACTGATGAAAAACCATCATGGGATTAAGAAAGCGAAGCTCCAGCGGNGAATCNCCCACCATAACGCCTTCCGAAATNCCNATGGTCAGGGAATTAAAAAGCATAAAGTCCAGGCGGTGCAGGTAAAAATAGCGGTTCATCGTGCGGTAAAGATGGTTTGGCGGCACGGAAGAACCGGGAAACACGGTGTCGCACAGCAANCCNTACCGGATATCAAGAGGCATCTGGACGACCAGGGAGGAATACTTAAAAATCCTGGTAAAAACCGAGAACCGCATGAAGTCGTAAAAGTCGGGATTGTCCGACACGGAAAGATTCCCCATGTGCCCGGTGCCCCAGGAAAGCCGATCCCTGCCAATCTGGAAATTCCACATCCGACCGCCCGCCGCCAAAAACGCCCTGTGGGGCATAAGGTGGTCGTACTGGAAATAATCAAAAGGCGCATTAAAGCCGAACGATCCTACGCGCCGGTAATGTATCGGGGACATTTTCCAGGTGGGTTCCAGGTACAACTGTAAAAAATTACCGATAAAAAACCTGACGGGAAACGAGACGATCGGGGGTACCGACGGATACCGGGGATACCATGAAATTTCCCGGTTGGTTCTTGCCCGCGCCTCAAGTGTTGCATTGAGATCGACAAATACGGAAAAATACTCGCTGGAAAAACTGACCCTGGGGGCCTGTAGGCTAAGCCTCCTGTTTATCCGTAAAAAGGCTTCCTGCGCCGGTACCGAAAGAAGGGAGTCGTCGATGGAGTCGAGAAATGTTCTTACCTCATGGAGCGAGAGCGGGAGGGTAAAGGACAGAATGGGCCTTCCCGCTTCAAGTGATAAAAAGCGTATGTCCTCCAGAACAGGATCGCCAACAAGAATCATGTCGTGGTGCGACGCGAAGATTCCGGAGGGGGCGAAAAAAAACATGAGTAAAAGAACCGGCAGAAAACGTTTCATATAACTGTTTCCGTCAGGCTTTTCAGCGGATTACTCCCGCCGTCTAACGCTGCACCCTACCCGAAGCGTCGCCGCCGGCAAGCTTTCGAACCTCGTCCACCGAAACCTGGTTAAAGTCGCCCTCAATCGAGTGCTTCAGGCAGCTTGCCGCGACGGCGAACTCCACGCTTTCCTGCGGGCCAAGGCCGCTCAGGTTCGCGTAGATAAGCCCCGCGCCGAAACTGTCGCCGCCGCCCACGCGATCCACGATGCGCATCGCGTACTTCCGCGAAAAGTAAAAGTCCCCGTCCTGGCAGTACATCGCCGCCCAGTTGTTGTCGTTCGCGCTGATCGATTCGCGCAACGTTATCGCAACTTTCTTAAAGCCGAATCGGTCAATCAGGGCCTTGGCCACTTCCTTGTACCCGTCGTGGCTTATGCTTCCGGATGTGATGTCGGTGTTCTTCGCGTGTATGCCGAAAACGTCGGCGGAGTCCTCCTCGTTGGCGATGCAGAGATCGACGAAGGGCATAAGCCCGCCCATAACCTCGCCGGCCTTTTCCTTGGACCACAGGTTCTTGCGGTAGTTCAGGTCGCAGGAAACGGTAACGCCCTTTTCCCTGGCGGCCTTAAGCGCGTCGAGCGTGATTGCCGCCGCGCCGTCGGAAAGGGCCGGGGTTATGCCGGTAAAATGGAACCAGCGAACGCCGTCCAGAATCGCGCCCCAGTCGAAATCCCCGGGGGCTGCGGTGGCGATTGCGGAATCGGCGCGGTCGTAGATTACCTTGGAAGGCCGCTGGGAAGCGCCCTTTTCCAGAAAGTAAATCCCCACCCTGTTTCCGCCCCGGACGATCCCGGAGGTGTCCACGCCGAACTGCCTAAGACTGTTCACCGCGGCCTGGCCGATCTCGTGCTTGGGCAGTTTCGTCACGAAGGCGGCGTTCAGGCCGAAGTTCGCGAGCGAGACGGCGACGTTCGCCTCGCCGCCGCCGTAAGTCGCGCCGAAGGACTGCGACTGCACGAAACGATAATAGCCCTCCGGCGCAAGCCGAAGCATGATTTCCCCGAATGTTACAACCCTTTCCATAAATTATCGCTCCTATTTTTTTTGCAGCAGATGCACGCCAAAGCCCAAGATTTCCTCTTTCATGTAAACCGCGAACATGTTCCCCTTCGCGTCCCTTTTCGCGTTGGCGTGGTCAAACCCCACGCCGTTGCGCTCCAGGTATGCCACCGCCCGCAAAACGCTGTTAGTGCCGATTGCGATATGCCCGTTGGCTCCAGGCGCGGCGGTTTTCAACACCTCGATGCCATCGCCCGCGAAAACCGAGCTGTTCCCATCCCTAGTCGGGAACCCGAACATAGCGCCTAGGAGGTTGGCTGCCTTCAACGCTTCATCCCCGCCCTTCGCCGCGATGCCGACATGGGCAAGGGTAAAGCCCAGCATGTTCAGCACCGCCTCCCTGGAAAGCGCGGTTATCCTGTCGAAGTCGCCGGCGTTTATCAGATCCGCGCCGACCATCCAGGAACCGCCGCAGGCCAGGATTTTGTCGAAGGCGATATACCTGGTGATGTTTCCGGCGTTGATGCCGCCGGTGGGCATGAATTTAAGGTTGGGATAAGGCGCGGAAATCGCCTTTATGTAGTCCAGGCCGCCGGCCTGTTCCGCCGGGAAAAACTTCACGACATCCAGGCCGAGTTCCAGGGCCTGTTCCACGTCCGAGGGGGACGAGCAGCCCGGGGTAACGGGGATTCCCTTCCGGATGCAGTAGGCAACGGTTTTGGGGTTCAGACCCGGGCTTACGATAAATTGCGCCCCGGAGTCGATGGCCTGGTCGACCTGGGCAGGGGTCAGCACCGTTCCCGCGCCGACCAGGACTTCCGGCACNTCGCCGGTTATCCGTTTTATNGCCTNNGCGCCCTGCGCCGTCCTGAACGTGANCTCCGCGCAGGGAATGCCCCCTGNGGCCAGCGCCCTCGCCAGCGGCACGGCCTTTTCCACGTCGTCGATTTTGATAACCGGGACGATACCTATNTTTTCCAGTCTTTCCAACACAGCGTGCATGACTATCCTCCGAAACCCTCTAAGTGCAGTGTACGCGGTATCGCTTGGCTATTACAAGCTCTTTTTTTTATTATCCAGACATCGGGGGAAGGCTCCGGGAAAGGGAAAAAAATAAGGAACCCCTAAAAAACCACCGGGGTTCTTTAGGGGTTCCGTGAGCGGATTGGAAACCCGCCCCGCCTAGAACCTAGGCTACGGGAACGTCGCGACTACCAGCGGTTTCCGCCGGGGCCGTCGCGCCGGGGCTTATCCATCGCCTCGTTCACGCGGATCTGCCGCCCATCCAACTCTGCCCCGTTGGTACCCGAAATGGCTGAGTTAGCCTCGTCATCGGAGCCCATTTCGACAAAACCAAATCCCTTGGAATTGCCGGTCTCGCGATCGGTGATGATCTTCGCGGAGACTACGTTGCCATAGTTTGAGAAGCAGTTTC
Source organism: Treponema sp. (assembly GCA_009786675.1). The sequence continues at coordinate 3,755 of WQRP01000119.1, forward strand.
GCAAACTATCCTCGGTGGTGTTGTAGGANAGGTTCCCGACATACAGTTTCTTGGCCATCAAAAAAAATCCTTTCCCGGTTGCGCCCGGGCACGTCGGATACAGTGTATCCCTTTGTATTCACGCCCGCACAAGCGGACGACTCCAATTCCCCGCATCAGAGACCAACACTGGGAAATAAGATGCTTTGGCTGTATTAGGGAAGTAAAAACAACATACGAGATGAGACAACGAAGGCGGAACCCCTAAACTTGAATCATGCGCCCGTCCCAAACGAAGCGGGCTTTTCATAACAACTTCCAAACAAATACCTTCAACTAGAACCTGCCCGGAACCCCAACCGGTTCCGGAACAGCCTTTGGAAAACCGGCCGGAAGACCCGTTTTCCCAAAATCTTAGAATGTGCTCGAAACCAGGTTCGAAGCGCAACCCACAACATAAAAGTTACAACACTCGAATGACAGAGTCAAGCAATTCGGAAAAAAACCGCTAATTATTTGTCCCCTGAAGGCCATGTCTTCGAAAAAACCCCCTTTTAGCCGTATATAAGACCGACCGCAGCCTTAATGTCACCCGCCGCCTTGAATTCCCCGGCCTCCTGCGGCTGTCCGTCGCTTGGCCCCAGAAAGCCCGGGAACCCCAGGCTTCGCGCAGTCTTGACCCGCCCGGCGAGTCTGGCGACGGGGCGAAGTTCCCCGGTCAGCGAGAGCTCGCCGCTTATGGCAAGGCCGGCGGGCAGGGCAAGCCCGGTGCGCGCCGAGTACAGGGCGAACGCAAGGGCAAGCTCGACACCAACCTCGGTTATGCGTATCCCCCCCGCCACGTTTATGTACAGATCCTGATCCGAAAGCCTGAGCCCCAGATGCTTCTCCAGCGAGGCGGCCACCCGGGAAACCCTGCCCGAATCGATTTTGTCGGAGAAGACCCGGCTTACCGCCCCCTTCGCCGGGATTGTAAGGGCCTGAATCTCCACCAGTATGGTTCTGGAACCTTCCAGCACTGCCGCGGTCGCGACCCCGGCCGGCAGCTCCCCCTCCCGCCGAACCAGAAAGAGCGTTCCGGTGTCCTCCACCGGGACAAGCCCCCTCTCCCCCATCGTGAAAATGCCTATCTCGTCCACCGACCCGAAGCGGTTCTTCGAA
>WQRP01000120.1 GCA_009786675.1 Treponema sp.
GCCTGGCGACGAGCTGATCTCCGGCACGGGCAGGGGCAGCGACATAAACATGGCCTGGAAGGTCGGGCAGAACATACTGGAGCACTGCTCCGGCGTGGCGACAAAAACCCGCGACATGGTGCGGACGGTAAGGGAGCACTGCCCCCGCATGGCGATACTGACCACAAGAAAGGGTTTCCCCGGCACGAAATCCCTGGTGATAAAAGCGATCATGGCCGGCGGGGCGGTGCCGCACAGGCTGGGCCTCTCGGAGACGGTTCTGATTTTCAAACAGCATATCGATTACATAGGCGGCTTCGATGCCCTGCTTGCCAAGATGCCCGGGCTGAAGGCGGAATGCTGCGAGAAAAAGATTCTGGTCGAGACCTGCGACTACGGCGAGGCGAGGCAGCTTTGCGGGGCCGGGGCTGACGGCATACAGTTCGACAAAATCCAGGCGGACGAGCTTGGGGAAATCGTCGCGAAATTAAGACGGGAATTCCCCAATGTCGTCTACCTTGCCGCAGGCGGCGTAAACGAGAAAAACGCGGCCGAGTACGCCCGGACGGGCATAGACGGCATCGTGACCACGAGCCTGTACACCGCAAGGCCCGTCGATATCGGCGTGACTATTACCGCCGAAGGTTTCGAACGAACGGGAAGGCTTGCCTAAGGTTTCCCGCCGGGTGTATACTTTGGCATGAAAACAAGCCTTTCCTACGTACTGGTAACCCCACGTGCAGTCGAAAAAAACGGAACCGGGGGGATACTCTCCCGGCTGCTTTCCCGGACGAGCCTGGATCTTGCCGGCGCGCAGATCCTCGCCGCCGACCGGGCATTCGCGACCAGGTACGCCGACGCCCTGCGGAAACGATCCGCCGGGGATCGGCTGGCCGATTACGCGGAGCGCAACCTTGCCGCCGACGGCGAGCCGCGCCGATCTCTGCTGCTCCTGTTCCGGGGCGAGGATCCCTGCGGGCAGCTTGCGCGCGTCTGCGGCCAGATCCGCGACACCTACGGCGACCTTGTCTTTTCGCCCGAAAACCCCCGCGAGCCCGCGTACTTCGAGCCGGCCGTGCTGACCGCCGAAAGCCAGGGGGAGGCCGACGGGGATCTTCGCATGATGGCGGACTTCCTGGACGGCAGGGAAAACCTGGCCGGATCCTCTGGGGTTGAACGTACCCTAGTAATACTGAAGCCGGACAACTGGATCTTTCACTCGTCCCGTCCTGGAGCCATAATCGACATGTTTTCCGCCACGGGGCTAAGGATCGTCGGCGCAAAGATCCACCGGTTCTCGCTGGCCCAGGCGCTGGACTTCTACGGCCCGGTGGAGGCGATATTAAAGAAGAAACTGTCCGGGGTCTTCGGCAAACGCGCAAGGGCGCTCCTGGAAAGGGAGTTTGGCTTTGCCGTCGGTGAGGAAACCGCCGGGGTACTAAGCGAAACCTTCGGCGCGGACTGCGCGGCCAACGAGTTCGGTCACATAGTCGAGTTTATGTCCGGCAAACGGCCTGGTACTTATACCAGGGAAGAAACCGAAAAACCCGGGGACGTTAAGTGCATGATCCTGATCTACGAGGGCGAAAACGCCGTTGCGAAAATCCGCGACGCGCTGGGTCCCACCAACCCCGCCGACGCGCCGGACGGAACGGTGCGCCGGGAATTCGGCCAAAGCGTGATGGTCAACACCGCACACGCCTCGGATTCGGAGGAAAGCTTCCTGCGGGAAAAGGGTATTGTTGGAATGGACGAGAACACCCTTGGGGCGATAATACGGGAATACCTGGGGTAGACCGGGGCGGCTATGGTTTCCATACTGAACATGGCCGCCGGCGTATGCATGCTCATCTTCGACGCGATAGGCGCGTTCCAGAACAGAAGGGTTTTGGCTGTGCTGATCGGCGCGGGGGCTGGGCTAGTGATGACGGTGATCATAAACTAGTCCACACAACGAGGCGAAGGCCAGGCCCTACCGGTTCACGTACATCTCCGCCGGCAGAACCGACTCGCCGGAGCTTAACATACTCCGCGCCGAAAAGGAAATCATAGACATGGCGGGCATCGTATCGTTCAGGTTTCCCGTTTCTGCTCGACCCTGCGCCGACGGCGCGGCCAGGAAGGACATCGTCGCCGCCCTCTGCGAGGAGCTTCTGCAAAAGTACATGGACGAGATGCTGGAGACGATGAGCGATTTCTTCGCCGAATGCTCGCGCATGAAGCTGAACCACTATCCGCAGACCCGAATTGCCAGTCTGTTGCGGTACTGTTTCGAGATTTCCGAGGCGGTCGCGACGGACGTGTAAATCCCCGGCTACTCGGAATACACGACCCTGTTGCGGCCTTCGTGCTTCGCCCTGTAAAGGGCCTTGTCGGCGCTGGCGATGGCCTTCTCCAGCTTGTTCACGGGGGTCGCCTGGGCAACGCCCAGGCTCACGGTTACCTCGGCGCTTGCGTCCGTCATCTTGATCGGCGCGGCGGCGACGCCGAGCCGTATGCGCTCCGCGAGCCGCTCCGCCGACGCCCGGTCCATTTCCGTTATGAACAGGATAAACTCCTCCCCACCGTAGCGGGCGAAGAGATCGTAGGGGCGCAGCAACGCCGCGACGCGAACGGCCACCTCCTGCAGCACCATGTCGCCGGACTGGTGGCCGTGCATGTCGTTTATGGCCTTGAAGCGATCCAAATCAAAAATGATGACGAAGGATTCGTTGTCATATCTGTCCGCCCTCCCCATCTGCCCTGCGGCGGCTTCCATAAAGTAGCGCCGATTATGGACGCCGGTCAGAGGATCGGTGTTCGACAGCACCCCCAGCCTGTCCCTAAGCTTTCTTAGATCCCGGTTGTTCTGCACGACGACGGCAATCATAATGCTGGCAAATATGCTGACAAGAACCGAGATCCAGGTTTCCGGAAATTCGTACCAGGCGCGAACCGCCAAGATTCGAAAATACCAGGTGGCGTTCATAATGGAAACGGGCTTTTCGATGTAGCGATTGTTGCCGTGGCGATGGTGCTCGCTGCTCGCGATCATCTGCATGTCGTGGCCGCCCGGCTCCGTCCGCCATATCTCGTAGTCGAAACCCAGTATGTTCAGGTCGCCAAGACCCACCCCGTAAAGCGCCTGCGGGTGCGCCAGAGTCACGGAGACGAAGCCCCAAAAGCGCCCCCCACCGTCCGAGCCGTCCATGAACACGGGGAGCCTGCCCACCAGTATCTGCCTGCCAAGAACGCCGTGGAAAGGCCCGCCCAGCACAAGCTGCCTGGTTTCCAGGGCCAGGATGGCCTCCGCGCACCCCGCGCTTTCCGAAAGAAGATCGATGCCCAGCACCGCCTCGTTTCCCTCCAGGGGGTAGACCTCGGAAACCACACCGCCCGGGGCGACCAGGATGTTCAGGATGGCCGGATCGTCGCCAAGCATGGACGCAAGCTGGGCGAAGCCCGTGATTACGCCGTTGTTGTGCTGCACGTAGGCCGAAAGCGCGTAAAGGCTGGACAGCAGCCCGGACATGACGCTGTTGATCCTGATGCCCTTTTCCGTGATCAACTGCTCCATGGTCAGCCTTTCGACCTGGTAGCGGTTAAAGACCATGACAAAAACCAGCGAGAAGCACAAACACAGCGTAAGAAAAAAAGAAACCACGGCGCGAATGGATATTTTTCTTGCTGGCAAAGCCGCAGTCGGATACATGGCGTATATTATACAACCCGTAGGTATGGGTGTCAACCGTCCGCGATGCCTCATGAAAAATATTACCAAAACGAGCCTATCCACCTGGCCAGAGACGACGCCATCAAAGAACACCTGGCGCGGGGACGGCGCGGAACGGAAAGGCAGGAAAAACACTTGGCTTTCCACGCGATCCATGGTATAATCGCAACCATGTCGGGAAACAATCGAAATGCGGCAGGGAATTTCCGAAACCACCCTCTTGGCGGCTGTCGCCAGTTGCCCGGCGAGCATAAAACAGGGTTATTTTTGGAAAAAACGCCGGATCCCCGAACGTAAGATAATTAGTTTCATTCAAACATATAAACATCCCAGCAAATCCCTTTCCAGGTTTATCGGTCTTGGTGGAACTGTGCGAACGAATCCCTTTTCCATAAAACCACGCAAAAAACAGGAGAACCACGATATGCTTAAATCACGAGCCTTATTTGACACAGTTGCACCGGGTGAGACCGCATTCCTTCCAAACAGAGGGAAGATCATGAAGAGCAAACTCTTGGCATTGCTGGCCATCGGGCCATTTCTTTGGCGACCCTTCTGGCCTGCGACAACCCAACCAACGGCCAAAAGCCAGGCAACGGTTACGACAACGGCTGTGAAAACGAAGACTGTGACTTTCCAACAATTCGGCTTTTAGCATATGGCTCTTGTACCGCTTTTTACCCCACCCGTAAAACCGCCGGCTCCTTTTGAATCAGCCGAACAACAAGGAAAACCACCGCCGCCGCCGCAAGCCCGAAAATCGCGAAAAAGAGGGGGGCCAAACCGTCGTTTCCCACAGCCGCTACAGCCCGAACATAAGGCCCCTGGACGAAAATCCCCAGGTTCATCGCAACCCCAAGAAACGACGATGCAAAAGTAACGCCTTCCGGCCGGAGATACCGCGAGTTGTCCGTCAGAAGGGTGGGAACTATCAAGAGGAAGGCACCTATGCAGAACATTCCCGCCCCGGCCATTAGCAGGGAATTCGCAAAATAAACCAAGGTCAGGCCGACAGTGATCACCACAAGAATTACAACGGCAAGATATTTTTTAAACGCCTTGTACAGCGGGCCAAAGAAAAAGGACAAAAGGGCTCCGGAGATATTAAACATTATCGCCACGGTTCCCGCAAGAAGGCCGGTGCCGAGTCCCCTGTTCTGGACAATGCCCGAAATAAATATCATCGCGCTCATCCC
>WQRP01000121.1 GCA_009786675.1 Treponema sp.
CCGGCCGTGCTGCTTAGCGTGCAGAGGCAGGGCGGCGCGAACTCCGTTCAGGCGGCCGCCGAGCTTCGCAACAGGCTCGAAAGAATCGAAAGGGAACTGCCCGGCGACATAAGCATATCCGAGCTGTTCAACACCACCGACATAATCGAGAACTCGCTTTCGCAGGTGACGAACACCGCGCTGTCCGGGGCTTTCTTCGCCATCGTTTTCCTTTTCCTGTTCCTGCGCTCGTTCAAGTCCACGTTCATAATCGGCCTGGCCATCCCCATCTCGGTACTGATAACGTTCATGTTGATGTACTTCGTGGGGCTTACCCTGAACCTTATGACCATGGCCGGCCTGGTCCTTGGGATTGGCCTGCTGATTGACAACTCCATTGTCATTCTGGAAAACATCTACCGATACAGGGAAAAAGGCGCGAAGCTAAAGCCCGCGGCGATACTTGGCACCACGGAAATGATCAAGGCGATCACGGTCGCCACGCTGACTACCCTGTGCGTGTTTCTTCCCCTAATAATGTTCCAGGGGCTTCTGGAGCTGGCCGGCGAGCTCTTCGCGGGTCTTGCGTTCACCATCGCGATCTCGCTGGGCATTTCCCTTTTTACCGCCGTGTTCCTGGTGCCGGTGCTTGCGAGCCACTACCTGCCGCTGGTCACCAGGAAACAGAAGCCGCTTAAGGGTGTTCTGGCCAAGATAGACGGAAAGTTCGAGGCTTTCTTTACGGGGCTCGACAACGGCTACCGTTGGCTTGTTGACAAGATCCTTCGCAAGAAAACCATCGTCGTCGTTTCGGTGCTCGCCATTTTTGTGGGAAGCGTTATAATGATCCCCAGGATCGGCTGGGAATTCATGCCCCAGCAGGAACAGGACAACGTGGTGGTAAGGGCGACCCTTCCCGTGGGAACCCCCCTGCGCTACACCGAGGCCGTCCTTAGGCAGTTCCAGACTATCGTCGAAAGGGAAATAAGGGGCTTCGACACCCTGCTTATCCAGGCCGGTGCCGGCGGCGGCATGGCCGGCATGATGATGGGGGGGGGATCCGGAAGCAACTCCGGCACCCTGCGGATTAGCCTTCCGGAGTTTGCCGACCGCATAGAGTCCGCTAGCGAGATACAGGACATTCTGCGGCCCTTCTTCGGCCAGTTCCCCGACGTCGAATTTGCCTTTGGCGGCGGCATGATGGGGTTTGGCGGCAGCCCTGTGGAGGTTATCCTTCGCACCGACAACATGGTCAGGGGTCTGGAGATGGCGAACAGAATCGCCGCGCTCCTTGGGGAAAGGATACCCTACATTACCGAGCCGCAGGTCGATCTGACCGACGGCCTTCCCCAGCTTGAGCTTGTTATCGATCGTGACAGGATGTACGCGCTGGGGCTGAACACCATGGTCGTCGGCAACGAGATACGGGCCGCGATAGACGGTGTCACGGCGACCAGGTTCAGGACCGGCGGCAACGACTACGACGTGGTGCTCATTCTTGCCGAGGCGGATCGCAACAGCCGCCCCGCGCTGGACAGCCTTTTCGTCAACAGCCAGTTGGCCGGCAGGGTTCCGCTTTCCAGCTTCGTGAGCTTCCGGGAGGGCACCGGGCCGCTTACAATCAACCGGGAAAACCAGGGTCGCGTTATCCGGATTACCGCCGGGGCAAGGCCCGGGGCAAGGATGAACCTTGTGCAGGAACAGGTCGAGCACCTTATTCGCACGGAAATTCCCCTTGACGACGAAATCGTTATCGACTTCGGCGGCGACAACGCGGCGATGATACAGATGTTCACGCGGTTCATTCTTATCTGCATCGTTGCGATTTTCCTTGTGTTCGGGGTCATGGCCTGTCTTTTCGAATCGTTCCGCGATCCGTTCATCATAATCTTTACGATACCGCTTTCGCTGATCGGCATCGTCGGCATTTACATGATCACCGGCACGATCTTCAACGTGCTTACCGCCGTCGGTCTTCTGGTCTTGTTCGGCATCATAACAAACAACGGCATAGTCTTGGTCGACTACACCAACCTGCTGCGCAAGCGCGGGCTTCCCCTGCACGAGGCCTGCGTCGAGGCCGCCCGCACGCGCCTTCGCCCGATTCTTATGACAACCCTAACAACCGTCGTCGGTCTCGTGCCGATGGCCTTCTTCCCCGGCGAGGGGTCGGAACTGGTCGCGCCCATCGGCAAGACCGTTCTTGGCGGCCTTTCCGTCGGCACCGTCATGACGCTGTTCCTTATGCCGACGATATATTTCATCGTTAACAAAAACTCCGACGAGCGCGCGGCGAAAATGGCGGCATGGCGCAAGAAGATCGCCTCGGGGGATTCCTGGAAAAAGAAGGCCGTTCTTGGCTCCGCAACCGCGGCGGGAATCGCCATTACCGACGCCGTTGCTATGCGTAACCCGGAGGCCGAATAATGGTTCGTGTTGAGGTAATCGCCAACAGGTCGGTCGAGGAAAACATCCTTGACGCGATTAGGTTTGAAAACGCCGGCAAGCACTACACAAAGTACCCCAACATTTTGGGCGTCGGGAACTCGGGCCCCCACATGGGCGACTCGATATGGCCGGAGGAAAACTTTATCTTCGTGTTCTGGTGCGAGGATGAAGAGGTTCAGTCCATAGAGCGGGCCGTGGCCTACGTAAAGTCGAAGTTCCCCAACGAGGGAATCAAGATGTTTTCGTTGCCGGGGGCGCAGGTTCACGCGCAGATCGAGGAGGATTCGGCCGGGAAAGGCCAGACGGGTGAATAGCTTTGATAAAGGATTTTTTTGAGGCGACCCAGGAAACCATTCGCGATCTGAACCAGACCGAGCGCCAGCTTTTTGACTACGTTGTCAAGAACATGGACACGGTCAAGGAGATGAGCATACAGAAATTCGCGGCGGATTGGCTTGTGTCTACCACCACGATTTTTCGTTTTACGCAAAAGCTTGGGTTTTCCGGCTACGCGGATTTTATCAACAGCCTTTTGGTTACCTCCCACAACCAGCAAAACGCGGTTCTTCCCGACGTGCTTGTGGGCCGGGGCTACAGCGAGGAATACCTAAAAAACGCCATGGAAGCGGTGCGAGTTATGTCGCCGCAGCACGTGGAAGGGGTAATGGCCATGCTGGCCCGGCGGCCCGACATCTATATTTTGGCCGACGCGAACACCCACACCATTGGGCAATACTGCGAGAAGCTGTTCATCGGTCTTGGCTTCCACGCGTACTTTCCCGAGGCCGCCTACCAGATGCAGAATCTTGCCAACCATATAAGCAGCCAGGACATGATTATCGCCCTTTCGTATTCCGGCCAGGACACGGTGATGATAGACGTTATTAAAAGGGTTTTTCTGCGGGGGAAACCCTACCTGCTTTCCATCACCCGCGCGGACAACAATCCCCTGGAAAGCATGTCCGACGCGAACTTTTACGTCTTTGCGGAGAATATCCGCCTGCACGGCATGGATCTGACTTCCTGCGTTCCCATGCTCATGATTCTGGAATTGCTCGTTTACGAGTTCATTGCCAAGTTGGAAGCGAAAGAAATCTCTTGACGTTTGTATCGAAAACATGGAAGATAATACAACGGGTGGAATGGGGCGTTGCTCGACTTTGTCGAGTATCGGATAGGCCAGGCAGGTAGGGTCAATTGAAAAAGAAAGAAAAAAACGTCGTGCAAAAAGACACGGCGGGTACAGAAACCGGGTTTCTCGGGGACGGGGTTTCCACAAAGTGGCAGTCCTCCCTTTCCATGATGGTCTATCCTTTTGACAAGGAACGTGAGCTTCTCGCCGTGCTTCGCCAGGGGGACACTAAAAAGGCCGCGGGGTTGCTTGACGAGATACTGGCGGTGCTCGTGGCAGACAATAAGGACAATTTTCCCTACATCCAGCTTAGGGCGTTGGAGCTGGCGGTTCTGATTGTCCGAACCGGGGCGAATTTCATCAAGGCAACCGCCGTGGAAGGCGTCGTCCACTATCTGAAACAGATTCTGGACGCCAAGTCCGTCGAGGGGGTTGGCGATACCCTGCACTTTATCGTGGAGAACGTGGCCAAGCAGGTTCTCTCGTTCCAGGGGCTTCCCCATGCCGCGGCCATGCGGAAGGCGGAGACTTTTATACGGGAAAACCTTTCCCGTAAAATCAGCCTGGGCGAAATTGCAAAAATAGCCGGTCTTTCCGCGCCCTATTTCAGCACGATTTTTAAGGAGGAGATGGGGGAAAACTTTTCCAGCTACGTTAACCGGCAAAGGGTGGAAAGGGCAAGCAAACTGCTCCTGGAGACGGAGCTAACCCTTAACGAGATTGCCGCCACCTGTTGCCTAAAGGACCAGAGCTGGTTCTCGAAGATTTTCAAGTCCTTTGTCGGGGTAAGCCCGGGCAAATACCGGCGGCAGGAAGGCCTGGTAATCGGGTTGCGGGGCAACATGGACGAGTAGATCCGGCCGGGTAACAATGTTACGCGAAACGTAACATGTTACTTTTTTGTTATTTTTTACACAAAATGCGACGATTTTCTTGACCGCTTTTCGCGGCATGGTTAGACTATATTCATCCCTGGAAAAGGGAAGGAGTTTTATCATGCAAGCGAAGAAGTTCAATCTGATTGACGCGGTACTGGCGGCGGTATGTGTCATTCTAGTCGTCGAATCCGCCGCGCCCACCGCAGCCATTGGCAACAGCCAGTATTTCTGGTGGCTTTTCCTGTTGATCGCGTTTTTCGTCCCCTATGGGTTTGTGTCCGCGGAGCTGGGCACGGCCTACGCCGGCAAGGGCGGGCTTTTCGACTGGGTAAGACGCGCCTACGGTCGCGGCTGGGGAAGCCGCGTGGCCTGGTACTACTGGATTCAGTT
>WQRP01000122.1 GCA_009786675.1 Treponema sp.
ATTTTCGCGTGTTCCTTCTCGTTAAGGGCGGTTTCCCGGAAAAAAGCCCCAATCTGCACGAACCCTTCCTTTTCCGCCTTGGAGGCATAGTACTGGTACTTGGTATGCGCCTGGGATTCCCCCGCGAAAGCCGCCATCAGGTTCTGCTCGGTCTTTGACCCTTTCAGTTCAGCCATCGTTTTCTCCTTGTGACAGTTTGTTACGATTAAGTATGTTAGCCGCGATGGTGGCTGTCAAGTTTTTCCCGAAATGATTTGTAACATACTGGCAAAATCCCCCCTTTAAAGTTATAATTATCAGAGGAGTCATTATGAACGATACTGGTTTGCCCGCGGAAAACAAGCCCAAAAAGCGAAAAATACCTCTTTCATGGGTGTGGGTGGCGTCCTTGGCGCTGCTCAGTGCGGTGTTTGCCTTTGCCTCCGTTCCGGGGGTGATTGCACAGGTTCGGGACGGTGGGGCGGTGGCTTCGACCCAGGCCGAAAACATCCAGAGAAACCGTAGGTACGCGGCGATTCTCCAGCAGGTGTTCGACTTCATACAGCGNAACTATGTGGAGGAAGTGGATTCCCGGGTAATNTTCGAGGGGGCCATGACCGGCATCTTCGANGCNCTGGGCGATCCCTACTCGGCCTTCCTGCCGGAATCGGAGATGAGGGGTCTGACCGACACCACTCAGGGCACTTTCGGCGGCGTGGGGCTGTTTATTTCCCAGCCTAGGCGGCACGGCCCGCCCTACGTCGAGGTCGCGTCGCCCATAGAGGGCACCCCGGGCTGGCGCGCGGGGATTAACCCCGGCGACCTGATTACCTCGATAGACGGCGAATCCACGGACAGGCTTTCGATGGACGAGGTTCTCGCCCGCCTTAGGGGACACCCCGGGACGGACGTCAACCTTACGATACGGCGGGGCGACAGGCTGGAGTTCCCGGTCACGCTTACCAGGGCCATTATCGAGGTTCCCACCACGCGGCACGCGATGATAGGCGATATTGGGTACCTTAGGCTGCTTTCCTTTACGCCGATGACGGCGAACCGCGCGGCCGAGGCAATCGCCTATTTTAGGGAAAACAACTACCAGGGGATGATCCTTGACCTTCGCAACAATTTCGGCGGGCTTTTGAATTCGGCAATTGACGTCGCCAGCCTGTTCCTTGACGGCGGGGTCGTGGTAAGAACCAGGTCGCGCATCCCCACGGAAAACCAGGTGTTTATGACCAGGCGACCAGCGGTGGTCGCGCAGGACATGCCTATTATCGTGCTGATCAACAGGGGTTCCGCCTCCGCGTCGGAGATTGTCGCCGGGGCGCTTAAGGATCGCGGAAGGGCCTTTCTTGTCGGGGAAACGACCTTCGGCAAGGGCTCGGTACAGCAGGTCTATCCGCTGGGCAACGCCGGCTTTAGGCTTACCACCGCCCGCTACGTTACGCCCAACAACGCGGTCATAGACGGGATCGGCATACCGCCAGATCGCATGGTCAGGCTGCCCGACTTCTCCGCGACCGACGCCGACCAGCTAAACAGGCTTATCAACGACAACAGGATCCCGGTGTTTGTCGGCGAAAACCCCAACGCGAGCGCGGCCCAGTTGGACGCCTTTGCCCGATCCCTGGAAGCGGAGTACGGCCTGGAGGTCGCCCTGGTCAGGCGGCTAATCCGCAACGAGCAAAACCGGACTGCCGTGGCCCCGATCTTCGATCTTGAGTACGATATCCAACTGCAGGAGGCGGTGAACATACTCCTAAGCGGCGACTTCCAGTACCTGCTGGAATCGGCCAAGACGCTCCAGGCTTTGCAGGAAGAGCTTTTGAGCCAGAGGGAGGAGGAAGCGGCCGCGTCGTGACGACGGTGGGGTTATGAAGCAGTTCGTTCTTGGCGGCGAGCCGGACGGGAAGGGCAGGGTTGTTTTAAGGGACGGCGACTACCGGTACCTGGTGCGGGTGCGCCGTCTTGCGCCCGGGGAATACTTTCCCGCCCTGCTTCCCGACGGTTCAAAGGCAAGCGTGCGGGTGTGCTCGGTTGACGGCTCCACGCTGGTGGGCAAGGTTATCCGTCCCGGCGATCCGGAGGCGACCCCAAAAACCGCAGGGGCGGTTACCTTGCCGCCCATAATCCTGTTCCAGGCAATCCCGAAAGGGGAAAAAATGGACACGATTGTCAGGCAGGCCGCCGAGGGCGGCCTTGACGAGCTTGTCCCCTTCGAGTCGGATTTCTCCGACGTCAAGATAGGCGGCGATGGCGGGCACAAATTTTCACGCTGGCAACGTATAATAAGGGAGGCAAGGCAACAGAGCGGCTCGACGACCGCCACGGAAATCCGTCGGCCGGTGGCTCGCGACGGGCTTTTCGATTGCTGGGAAAGGATCAGGGAGGAGCGGCCCGGCGCGATAGGTCTTTTGTTTCACCACTTACCTGTCGAAAATGTACGTATCGAAGGTACGCGCGCCGGAAATGCGAGCCTGCACGGGTACCTTGGCGCGGATCCCGAGGCGGTCGTGCTGGCCATTGGGCCCGAGGGAGGTTTTTCCCCCGCCGAGGTTGGAAGGTTTTTGTCCGTGGGCTTTCGGCCGTTCACCATAGGGGATACCGTTCTGCGTACCGATACGGCCGCCCTGTACGCGCAGGCGGCCATACGGATACTTTTACTGGAGAGGGACTCGTGGAAAATCAGATAGGGTATGAAGCAAGGCCGGAAGTCGAAACCGAGGCGATGCCGAAACCGAAACGCGAGCGGATTAGGCTCCTCAAGGTACCCATCGATATAGTCGAGCCGGAGGATCTGGATCTTCTTGTGTTTAGTATGGTGAACGAGCAGCAGGAATATGGAATCGTGCTGCTTTCGATTTGGGATCTGCTTAGGGCCAGGCGCAATGCCGAATACCGGGACTTCGTAAACCAGGCGGTGCTGGTTATCCCCATCTCAAAAAGCATCGTGGCCGGGGCCTGGTTTTTGCTTAAGAAACGCCCCGTGCGTTACATGCCGTTCGATTTTGTGATAAGGTGCCTGTCCGTCCTTGAAAAGCACGAATTTTCCTGCTACATGCTGGGCGGCAAGAAACGTGTCCTGCTGAAAATAGAGAAAAACATCGCCTCGACCTTCCCCGGGCTTCGCATCGTGGGGCGCTTTCACGGGTCCTTCAAGCGGCAGGAGGAGTTGGCGATTATCTCGGCAATCCGCAAGTCGGCCCCATCCCTGCTTCTGGTCGGCAAAAAAGTGCGCGGCGGGGAACTATGGCTGGCGCGAAACACTGGGCGCCTTGGAAACGGCCTTAGGCTTTGGTGCAGCGACCTGTTTGACGTTCTTGCCGAGCGCAAGTGGCGCCCCCCGCGAAAGGTTTTCGACCTTGGGCTTGAATGGGTCGGCTACTGCCTGCGGAATCCCCTCAAGCTGCTGCGTTTTTTCCCTTTTATGTACTACAACCTCCTGCTGTTGCTGTACAAGATATTCAGGAAGGGCGGAATGGTGTAGGCTGGAGCGAAGATTCGCGTTCAAACGTAAACAACCGTCTTTTTGCCAAAAATTTTTGTTGACACCGCTGGGAAGCTGTACTAGAATTGGAGTATCCAGTTTGGAAAGGTCGCTGCCGAAGCTTTGCTTAGGGCGACAGGTTTTATCATGTCTCCCGGGACTTAAGCGATGCAGTATTTTGATACTCATGCCCATTTGGGGCTTGTAGACGATGACCCTATTCAGCAACTTATCGTGGTGCAGGAAGCCCGCCAGGCGTCCGTAACCCGAGTTTTATCCATTTGTAATAGCCTTCATGGCTTTTCGAGTGTGTATGAAAACCTTAAATCGACGGGGAACGTGTATCATGCCGTTGGCGTCAGTCCTTCCGAGGTGAAAAACCCCGGAAGGAACTGGATCCAGACCATAGAGCAGAGCGCGCAGCTTCCCAGGGTTGTCGCCATAGGGGAAATCGGCCTGGACTATTACCGCAAGTTCGGCGACAAGAAGTCCCAGATCGAGCTGTTTATTTCCCAGCTTGACCTTGCGGCGAAGCTGAACCTTCCGGTGGTTATCCATAACCGCGACGCCGGCCATGACGTGCTGGAAATTCTTCGCGATCGCCTGCCTCCCAGGGGCGGGGTTCTGCACTGCTATTCCGAGGACGCCGCCTACGCCAGGGAAGTGCTTAAGCTGGGGCTGAACCTGTATTTCTCGTTCGCCGGGAACCTTACCTACAAAAACGCCCGTAACCTCCACGAGACGATTCCGGAGCTTCCGGTGGATCGGATTCTGGTCGAGTCCGAAAGCCCGTTCATGGTGCCGACCAGCCAGAAAGGCAAACGGAACATGCCCAAGTACCTTCCCGAGACGGCCCTGTGCCTTGGAAGGATGCTGGGGATGGAGCCGGAGGCGATGGCGGCGCAGCTTTGGGAAAACTCCAACAGGTTTTTGTCCCTGCCCAACTGATACGTCGATAAACGGGATGTCCCTAAACTGGAAGGAAATCGACCTTCTCCTGGAAGAGCTTGACCTGACGGGGGCGCAGATCCAGGGAGTCGCGCAGAGCACCTTTGACGTGATCGGTCTGCGGGTGCACAAAAAGGGCTCCGGAACGAAAAAGGGCGCGACCAGGCAACTGCTGATCGCCCTTACCCCCGGCGCGTGCCGTATGCACGAGACTTTCAGGGCCTTTCCCAAAAGCGACAAACCCCTGCGTTTCGCCCAGT
>WQRP01000123.1 GCA_009786675.1 Treponema sp.
CATGGAATCGACCAGGGCCCTTCCCCGCTCGTAGCCCATGGCAAAGACCGCGGTGGAAAGCGCGTCGGCATCGGTGGAACTTTTCGTTATGACGGTAACGGATAGCAAGCCGTTTTCCACGGGGAAGCCGTCAACGGTGGAAAGCAGGTGGTGGAAGCGTCTCGGGGTTCCGTCCGGGGCGAGCGCCTCGAAAAACCGTTCGTAAACGCCACTGGTAACGACACTGGTGTCGTAAACCTCGACAACGCCGATGTGCGCGCCCCGCCCGTCAAGCGGGTTCCGCAGGCCTATGCGCCAGGGGGCTTCCTGCCGCGCCCGCCCCCTTTGCCAGCGATGGCCCACCACGACAATGTTCCCGCCAAGGTCAATCAGCGCGTGCCCCGCGCCGGCCTCCCTGGCAATCCGCGCCACCTCGTCCCCCGCGTAGCCCTTGGCGATGGACCAAGGTCCAGGGACATCCCCTGCCGCCGAAGGAACACCGTGCCGGCCTCGCGGTCGATTTCCAGGTCCCGCCAACCGACCAGTTCCAGCGCGGCCGCCATCTCCGCATCGCCAGGCACACGCTGCAGGGGGGTACCAATACCCCAAAGCCTGGTCAACGGCCCTATGGTCGGGTCGAAAGCGCCGTCGGATATCTCGGCGAAATGGAGCGCCCGTTCCAGCACGTCGATTAAGTCGGCCCCGACGCACGGGCGCGATTCCCGCCTGCATACCTATCTCGACGATATAGGAAACAGGCCCGCCGGCAACGGGGGCGGGAAAGGCCGTCATTGTCCTGTCTATTTCCCGTATGCGCGAAAAGATATCGCCGTAGATCCCTTCGTTCCCGCAATCGAACAGACTGACGACGCACAAGGTTCCCAGCGCGAACTCCATCCGCGGGGACCTTTCCTGGGCGGCGCAAGCGATCAGGAAAAAAGAAAGCAGAAGCGCGACGGGAAACCCTTTCGGTTTAATAGCCATCGGACATGGCACGGTTCTGGTCGCGCTGGTAAAGCTCCTGGTACACGTAGCTGCGGGTCTTCAGCTTCTCCTTTACCTCCCGGGAGAAAGGCATGTGCCGCCAGAAGACACCCCGGACAGTCTTGTCGAGCTTTTGTATACCCTCGGCTTCCTTGGTCATCCAGAGAATGTAATCCTCTATAAAGTAGCCCTTTATGTCCCCCTTTAGCTTCTGCGACAGGTACCACTGGTAGTAATGCCCGGTGAGCCCCTCCTCCATCCAGTAATAGGAAGCCTTTTCCTTGGCCACCTGCCAGCGCAGATCCGCCACGGCGCTTAGGACGGCGATGTAAAGGTTCTTCGGGTACATCGGGACAAAAATACGCCCACGACTCGTCGCCCTGTTGCGCTTGTCGAAAGGCTCCCAGCAAATCCCCGTATCGCCATAGGATGGAAGCAGCACAACATAAGGGATTATGCGGTTAACCCTGTTCTTGTAGACCCGGCAGAACGCCTCCTGGTCTATGCCCTCGATACGGGTAAACATCTCTATAATATTCTCGCGGAAGGCCACGTCGTTTGGGCCGGAGTGGAAATACTCGCCGGAAAGAATAGGGTAGTGGTTCCCCTGCCGGCCAACAGTCATCTTGGTGGACTGCCTTATCGTGTCGAACTCGGTGTCCACCGCCTGGAGGTCAAGAATCTCGTCNCCGTCGCTGTCCTCCGCCTTCTCCCGCAGGGTTTTCATGTCCGCCTCCGCCTGGTAATAGCCCTTCAGCAGAGTGTTAAGCTCGCGGTCGCACTTAAGAAGCTCCTTCAGGATTTCCTGTATGTCTGGAAAGGCGCGGCGCTGGGAATCGTTGTAGGACTCGGACAGATCCTCGAACCCGCCCAGGGGAGTGTGCTCCAGCACTATGGCCAGACAACTGTTAAGGGAATGCTCCAGATTGCGGCGTTCCTGGGTCTTCCCCTTCAGCATCGTCTTCGCGCCCTCGAGCTTGCCGCTCGCCTTTCCAATAAGCTGCTGAATCTTCATCTTGGAATTGCTCCGCGCGAACTTCACCTCGTCCGTGGTGGAGGGGCTTATCGCGCCCGTTCCCACAGCCCTCAGCCACTCATCGACATAGTAGACAGGCTGGCCAAGCTCGTTTTCCGTTACCAGCTTGGCGAAGAAAGCCCTNGTTTCCTGCTTNATNAGGTTGGGGTGCAGNATGCTGAAACGAAGAAGGAACTTCTTTGGCGGAACAAGCTTTCCAGGCGCCTTTTTCGCCACGCTCCGCAGGAATTCCCAGTAGGCCGTTATAAGCTGCGGACGGAACACGCTGCGATCCTTTGGATCCGTGGCGGTAATCAGCTTCTGCAGAAGGCCATGCACCCTGTGGGCTATATCCCCCTCGTCGGTCAGGGTAGTCTTGTAGTAGGCGGCCGGATCGGCGAAGAAGGAATGCGGCTTGTCCTCGAAACGCTTCGTTACCTCCGGAAAGGCAGTCTCGCTTAGGTTGACCTCGGCGTTTTCCGTCGCCGGGGAATCGTCATCCTCGGAGTCGCCCGACATCAAGTCGCCCATGCCNTTGTCCAGGCCCATATCGTTAAAGATATCGGTTTCATCGAAAATACCGTCTTGTCCCATTGAAACCCCCGCTACGAGTTTATTACGCCTGTTACAAAATGTCAACTTATGATTAATATAGATGGCATGACCATTCTACAACATCTAGAGGCGGCACGTAAAATAGTTTTCAAATTCGGCTCCAACACCCTCGCCGGGGACGACGGCAGGATAAACTCCGGCCTGCTGGCGGAGTTCGCCGAGCAGGCTGCGTTACTGATGGAGAGGGGGAAGCAGGTTGTCATCGTCTCGTCCGGGGCGCAGGTGGCGGGGCTTTCCACGATGGGCAAATGGGTCCGCAAGAAGGACCTGCACTACCGCCAGGCCCTGTGCGCCGTAGGCCAGGTACAGCTCATGGAGGCCTGGCGGCTGGCCTTTCGGCCCTTCGGGCGCCACATAGCCCAGATTTTGCTGACGCGGGAAGACTTCGGCGACTCGATAAGGACACTCAACATGCGGAACACGCTGTTCACCCTTGTGGACGAGGGCATAATCCCCGTCGTCAACGAGAACGACACCGTCTCGGTGGAGGAGATAAAGATAGGCGACAACGACACGCTGGCGGCCAGGTCGGCGATTCTCTGGAACGCCGACCTTCTNGTGCTGTTCAGCGACATAGACGGGCTGCACGACAAGAACCCCAAGGAATTCNCCGACGCCACGCTGGTGGAGGAAGTCCGCGACATAGACGCGGCGCGGGAAGGCGTAAGCATTGGATCGGTGAGCAGCTTCGGCACGGGGGGGATCGAGACAAAGCTGGAGGCCGCGCGGATGGCCAACTCCTACGGGATACCCACGATTCTCGCCAACGGGGGCAGGCCGCGCTGCCTGGAGGCCCTCGCCAACGGGACGCAGAAGGGGACCGTCTTCGCGGTCGCTTGACAGATCCCCGCAAAGATGCGACACTGTACTTGAGCGATTTGCGGATCGTTCAGGTTGTCGGCGGGGACGGCGGGAATGGCCTCCTCACCTGCCGGCTGTTTCACCTGGCTTATGGGCCGAGGCGGTGTCGGCTACTGCCACCGATTCTTCAATGGTCGGATCTCCGGATTGCCCCCGGCGCCCCATAGCCAGTATTTTGGTATTTGTCATATCCACGCCGTTTCCGTTTGAGATAATCCTATAAAAAACTTTCTCGTCGGGCATGTTTTTATGCTTGAACATGGTCTTGCCACGCAGAGTTTTGTTTCTTTTGCCGGACAACACCTCCTCAATGTAAAGCGTCGTTCCGTCCGGCATTTTTTTCGCGTAGGCCACCATGTCCCTGCCCAGCGTTTTTACGCCAACCATGACAAGATCAGGGCTATTTATGACTTCGGATATTTTATCGAAGTCATCCTGCTTTACGGCAATTTGCCCCCTGAACGCCTCGGCCTTTTCGTTTCCGTGTTTTTTAACCACATGGTTTACGAATTCGTTTGTTATCTCGTGCTCAAAGCCCCTGATGTCTATCCCGACTTTCCCCGCCTCGTCCACAAGCCATTTTCCCACCTTGCCCAGGGACATTTTCCCAAGCCTGTTGTTCACGTTTTTCCCCGCCATGCTTTCCTTGGTGATTAGTGCCCTCCCGTACCGCGTCTTGAAAAGCTTCGTGAGCCGCGTCCGAAAGCCGCATCGCGCCGGCGAAACGCGCGGAAAGTTTTTCGCGCGGCCCCTCCCCGGCGTTTTCGCAAGGGGGGTTTAGCCTTATAAGGCCGAACTGGGCCATTTGAGAAAGAAGGCTTAACGCTTCCTCGCGACGCAGCACTTCAACATTCACGATCATGCCATAAGTATACCCCCGTCGGCCCGGCTTGTCGAGCGCGACTGTTTTTCGGGCGGCAGTTCCGAACCCGCACCCGCAGGGCGCTTNAAATAAAAGCCGGCGGCATCCCCCGCACTTGACACAGGGCCCCGTGCCCATCATACTTTACGCTACAGGGTACCATTCGAACGATAGACACACTTTGCCTTTCCCGCCGAAAATCAGGACATCCTGTCCAAGGGCTTATGGAAAAGATCGCAGTCATGGCATCGGGCATCGGGCATCGGGCATCGGGCATCGGGCATCGGGCATCGGGCATCGGGCATCGGGCATCGGGCATCGGGCATCGG
>WQRP01000124.1 GCA_009786675.1 Treponema sp.
GCAGCGGCAGGGCTAGCGGTTCGCTAGTCGTTCCCGTTGGAGACCTCCGCGATTGCCTCGATTTCCACAAGCACGTTTCTGGGAAGCTGCTTTACCGCAAAAGTCGATCTGGCGGGTTTGCCGGGAAAATACTTCGCGTACACCGCGTTGAAAGCGTCGAAATCGCCCATGTCGGCAAGGAAACAGGTGGTCTTTACGACCCTGTCCAGGGANGAGTTCGCNGCCTTAAGCACTTCCGTAAGGTTNGCGATGACCTGCTCGGTCTGTTCGGTAATGTCGGCACCCTTTACCTCGCCGGTTCCCACCGTGATGGGGATTTGCCCCGAGGTAAACACAAAGGAACCGGATACGCACGCCTGGGAATAGGGCCCGATTGCGGCGGGTGCCGCATTGGTTTGCACAACTTTCATGTACCACTCCTTTTTCGTGGAAGACATTCAATGAATTAGCCATGACAGACGCGGGACTCGAACCCACCACCTTCAGCTCCGGAGGCTGACGCTCTATCCAGATGAGCTAGTCTGTCGCTCGCGGTCAGGCTACATATTACACCAAAGCGCCGGGAAGTGTCAATCTAGGCCAGTTCGATAAAGGCGGCAAGGCTTCCCCTGGCCGCCCCGTCGCGCCTGTGGGAGAAAAACAGATCCCCATCGCCGTAGGTGCAGCACCGCGCAAGCTCGATGTTTTCTGGAGGGATCCCTGCGCGAAGCAGGCTTAGCCGGCAGGTTTCCAGAAGCGCTATCTGAAACTTGCCCGGATTGCCGGTTACGGGGAAAACGCATTCGGCGAATTCTTCCTGGAACCGCAGGGCGACNTCCGCGTCAACCTCGAAATTCGCGCGGGAGATGCAGGGGCCAACGCCCGCCAGNATATCCCCTGGATCGCAGCCGTAGAGTGCGNTCATTTCAGCGACGGTTTTCGCCGCCATGTTTTGCACGGCACCGCGCCAGCCGGCATGGGAATTGGCGACGACGNGCCTTACGGGATCGCAGAAAAGCAGCGGCACGCAGTCCGCGTAAAACGTGACCAGCGGGATCCCTGGCAGGTTCGTTATCAGGCCGTCGGTGTCGTCGGGCGGTTCGCGTGCGTCGTCAACCCTATGGATGTTCGTGCCGTGCCTCTGTCTTGCCGCCACGATTTTTTCCCTCGCAAGCCCAGCGACCCCGCATATCCTGCGGTAATTTTCGTCAACGTTTGCATCATCGTCGCCCCTGCCGTATCCCAGGTTCATCGACGCGAAGGAACCGACACTTACGCCGCCCTTGCGGGTGGAGACGCAGTGCCGTACCATTCCCGTGTTTGCCAGGTTTTCGAACACCAGGAATTCAACGCCGCCAACGTTTCTTTTGTTGGCTTGGTTCGCGGCGGGCGCATGTCGTTTGTGAAGCATTGTTTAGCCTACTCCGTTCCCCATCGTAACATATTCAAGGAATCCGCAAAAGGTTTGCGTCAGGCACCGGGGGGTCTTTTCCCCAGTACCGTATGCGCCGCCGCGAGCAGTCTGTCGTCCAGGTTGCTTCGCATCGTGTGCAGGAAAACGTTCTGACCGGGATCGTGCCTTGCCTGGATTCTTATCTTCTCGCCATAGCGCGCCTCGGAATAAAACTTCGCGTTCACTTTTTTCAGGACATACTCGTCGGTAATATCGTCCGGCAGCGACTCCACCAGCCAGTGGTAATATTTGATATTGTTCACATGTTTGTTGCTGTCAACATCCGACCTGCGAACGTCGTACTCCAGTTGATACCCCGCGTCGCCGTTTATGATTTTTATGGAGTCCTCGTTGACATCCATGGACACTTCCGGGTTGATCCCCCACCTGGATTTTATCTCGTCGAATATGGGCCTGGGTTTTTTCTTTTCTATGTCGTAGAACACCCAGAGGCCCTTCGCCTTTCCAATCACGGCCCCGGAATCGTCCAGGATAAGGTTTTCGCGGTATCCCCTTAACAGGGTGTATCTCGAAATCCATGTCCGGATCGTTATGCTTTCCCTATACCCCGGATACCTGTGCATGTCGATTGCGCCGGATACCAGCACCCAGCCTATGCTTCGNCTTTCCAGGCTATACAGGCCGTGATCGATGTCGTGACAATGTTCCGCCGCCGTTTCCTCCANNAGCGTCAGAACCGTCGTGGGCGAAACCGTCCCNCGCCTGTCCATCTCGAAGTACCTTAGCTCGTATTTTTTGTCAAAGCTGTTTTCCATGTTTCGCGTGCGTCCTTTCCTTGGTGGTCTACATAATATAGGCACGAAATATGGGGAAAGGTTGCAGCGAACATCGGTTTTCAGCCGCAGTTCATCCAGGTAAGCTCGTGTTTGTTGTGGTACAGGTGGACAATCATACTGCCATGAATTTTCGCGAAGCGTTTGGGCGTGTCAAAGTCCACTTTCCCGGTGCCGACCGTGCCCTGCATCTTAATCGTGCATACGAACTTTCGGCACAGGCCGGAGGCAAGCCATTCTTCGATCCAGTCGTAGAGTCTGGGCGGGTAGCAGGCGACGTCGCAGAAAAGCCAGTCCACCGGGCCGACGTCCCGCGGCTTTAACGTAAAGGCGTCGCGACGCAGGCACTCGACACCGGGCATCGCGGCGACGCGATCCTCCAAGGGGGCCTGGTCAACGGCCAGCACGTTCGCGCCCAGCCGGGCAAGCGCCCAGGTCCACCCGCCGGGGCTTGCCCCAAGATCCAGGCATCGCTCGCCCGGGCCCGGCCATTGGCGAAGCCGCACCAGGGCCTCCCAGAGTTTCAGGTAGGCGCGGCTGGGGGGCCCCTCCCTGTCCTGGGCGAATTCGATCGCGCCGTTGGGAAAGGGGCTGGAACAGCGGGCACTTGCGACCATGGTGTGCTCGTCGAGCAGCGTCCACGCGCCGACCGGGGACTCGCCTGGAAGCCAGGGAAAGGGCCGGGGTTTTGCGCTGATTGGCGGCAACTTGGAAGCGATAAGAGCGGCGCGACGGAAGCAGGCGTGCGGGCTGGCGGCCCAGTTCCGTTGAATGCCGCGAAGGAAACCGGCGGCCTCGTTTATCGACGAGAATTCCAAACGGAAAGGTTCCAGCCAGCAATTCCGGTGCCAGAAAACCCCGGCCAAAGGCTGTTCCGGATCATGAAGCAGTGGGCCGATACGGATACCCGGGTTTTGAAGCTCGGCCACCAGGTGGTTTTCGAAACCGGGAACAGGCTGGTACAATCGCCCCGGAAGGGGAACGCAACTCATGCGCGAATTATACACCGCCCGGGTGAAAATGTCAGGGAAACCGGTTATACTGCACCCAAGGAATTTTGAATGAGAAACCTCTTTGCCCCCTTGCCACGAGAAACCCGTCGGCTGCTTGACGGGGTTCCCGCGATCATCGACAAGGCCTTCCCACTGCCCGGGCGCTTCCGTTCCAAGCTGCCGTCGGACGTGGCGGAACTTTCGCGCCTTCTTACGTCGGGCAGGGGACAGCGCGGTCTTTCCTACCTGGGGCGACCCAACCTGCTTTCCGCGTACCTCCGTTTCTTTCTGCCATGGAATCTGTACCGCCTTTGTCGCCTGTTGCCCAGCCTTGACATCACGCTTCGTGCAAACGACGTTGTAACCGATTTGGGCTGCGGGCCTTTCACCTTCGCCGCCGCCCTATGGATCTGCCGACCCGATCTGCGCCAGATCCCACTAGAGTTCCAGTGCATCGACCGCAGCGGCCCGGTGCTGGAAGCGGGCAGGAAATTTTTTGCCGCACTTACTGGTGCGACACTTACCAGTGCGACACCTGTTAACGAAAACAACACCTGGAAAATACGCGCCCTCAAAACCGAACTAGGCACAGGCGCCATAAAACCCGCCGCGCTTGTATGCGCGGCAAACGTGTTCAATGAAATGTACGGCGACATCTCGCGCTGCAACACGGAAACCCTAAAACGCAACGCGGAAAAATCCGCCCGATTGCTAGAAAATTATGCCCTAGCGGAATCCGCCGTCCTGGTCGTGGAACCGGGCTTTCCCCGCTGCGGGGAATTCATCGCCCTTTTGCGGAACGCGCTAATGGAACGGAGCCACCAGCCGCTTGCCCCATGCTCCCACGACGGTGACTGCCCCCTTTTGGATTGCACAAGAGCCGGAAAAAAACGATGGTGCCATTTCGCCTTTGAAACGGAGGACGCCCCCAGGGACTTGCAACGCCTTTCGTCATCGGCAAGGCTTCCCAAAGAGCGGGCGGTTTTAAGTTTTGTGTTTATGGGAAAACCAACGGCACCCCCGGGGGACAAAGTTCCCGCAAAACACCAGGTGCGAATAATCTCGGACGCCTTTCCCCTGCCACGCCAACGGTTTGGGCGTTACGGCTGTTCGCGCCAGGGGTTGGTTCTGCTTGCGGGGGAGGAAGGCCTTGTCGGAAAGACCGGCTCCGGCGCACTTGTAAACGCCGCTTTCAAGAAAGGCGAAAGGGACGCAAAAAGCGGCGCGCTACTGGCGGAGTATCGCTAGGCACCCCGGCCAATGTACCGTATAATCTCCCGCAGATCCCTAATCTTAGGCACGCAACACTTTTTGTGAACATCGCCTTCGTCGAACAGCAGGGCCTTGCCGCCCATGTCGGCGAAACCCTCGACATAGGACGGAACGTCGTCGATAAACAAGGCCTCGTTCGCCTGTACGCCCAG
>WQRP01000125.1 GCA_009786675.1 Treponema sp.
AGCGGGAAAACGCCGACCCTTTGCAAGCTTGCACCGGCCGGCCCGTTCCACGCGCAGGACTTGTTCCATGCCGGCGGCGTTTACGCCGTTGTGCGCGAGCTGCTGAACGCCGGGTTGCTGGACGGCAAGGCGATGACGGTTCTGGGAAAACCAATGGCGGAGGCGACCAAGGACTTCGCGATTCGAAACGCGAACGTGATAAAGACCGTGGCGAGTCCGTTCTCCCCCACCGGCGGCCTTGCCGTGCTGTTCGGGAACATCGCCCAAAACGGCGCGGTGGTCAAACGCAGCGCGGTGCGCCCCGACATGCTGTTCTTTACCGGCAAGGCTAGGGTGTTCGATTCGGAGGGAGAGGCCATTACCGCGATATATGGCGGCAGGATAAACAAGGGCGAGGTCGTGGTGATACGCTACGAGGGCCCGGCCGGCGGGCCAGGGATGCCGGAGATGCTGGGGCCGACATCGGCCATCGTTGGGATGGGTCTTGACGGCGACGTTGCGCTTATCACCGACGGGCGTTTTTCCGGGGCTACTCGCGGCGCGGCCGTGGGGCACGTTTCCCCGGAGGCCGCGGCCGGGGGGCTTATCGCCTACGTCAACGAGGGCGACACGATTAGGATTGACATCGACAACTACTCGCTGGAGCTGCTTGTGGATGATGCGGAACTTGAAAAGCGGCGGGCGACGACGGAGATTAAGAAGAAGGACCCGCCGGCCGGGTATCTGCGGCGGTATGCGCGGAACGTGCTGTCTGCGGATAAGGGCGCGGTTATTCCCTAGGGAACAGGAAAGCGCCGAATAATTTGGCTCTTTCCTGGCAGGAGCCGTTCCGGGCTACGAATCCCGGGCGGCCATCTTAAATTCAGTGGACGGCGTGAGTTACCTGTACGAGACACATCTTCATACGGTTTTCTCCAGCGCCTGCGGGCGTTCCAAGGGTTCGGAGTACATAGGCCTGTACCAGGATCTGGGCTATTCCGGGATCATCGTTACAGATCACTTCTATAACGGGCACACCGCCGTGCCGCGCCGACTTCCCTGGAAGGAATGGGTCAAGCAGTTCTGCCGTGGCTACGAGGAGGCCAGGAACGAGGGCGAACGCCGGGGTTTCGACGTTTTCTTCGGCTGGGAGGAAACCTTCGACGAATGCGACGATTACCTGGTCTACGGCCTGGACAGGGATTGGCTGCTTGAACACCCGGAGGCGCGAAAGTGGACCAGGGGCGAGCAGTACCGGGCTGTCCGGGAGGCCGGGGGTTGCGTGGTGCAGGCTCATCCTTTCCGCCAGCACTACTGGATAAAACGGGTCGTGCTTTCCGGCGGCTGCGTCGACGCGGTGGAAGCCGCCAATATGGGAAACGCCGAGCGTTCCTATGACGCGCTTGCCATGCGCTACGCGCGAAAACTCGGCCTGCCCGCTACCGCAGGTTCGGACATACACACCGTGGAGCAGGTCTGGAACGGGGATGTATTCGGTATCTATGTCGAGGAAAAGCTAAACAGCATCGACGACTTTGTCCGCGCGATCCTTGGGAAAAAAATCACCGACATCAAAACAACCGATGGGCGTTGCGATTGGCACGGCGACGAAAGCGCAACTATTCCCGTCGAGATACGCGACGACAGGGATCGCAAAACGGGGAAAAACTGGAAGGATCTTCTTTACTAAACTGACTGACGACTTTCACGGGATCCCTACGGCATCACTCCGTATTCCCGTATAATCTGTATCTCGTTCCGCACCGTCGCCGAATCCACCATCTCGCGGGCCGCATTTACCGCCGCTTCCAGCAAGCCCTGGGAATTGGTCGCGCCGTGCAGGGTAATATGATCGCCGGAAACCGATACCTCCAGAAAACGTATGGGGAGTTCCTTTTCGTACAGAATGCGGTGCTTTATCTGGTGCCCAAGAAGCATTTCCCTAAGAACGGTAATGTTCTGGGCCTCCGTTTCGGGCGTAAACATCTTGCCCTTGATCACGCCGACAACCTCCGCGCAATCCGTGGGACTGAAAATCCCGGTGTTAAAGGAAAGATGGTAGTTCCCTGGGTGCCTCCATTCGATGTCAAAGAAAGAGCGGTAGAACCCGGCGCGATCCCGGTCGCTGCGCTCGATAATCTGTGCCGCCCGCTTTTCGTCGCAATGGAAATAGCTCTTTACCCGTTCGACACGGACTTCGTTCGGTGAGGACAAAAATATGGAAATTATGGCCGGCAGGTGCTTCAGTATTATGTTCGCTCCCCGGCCGACAATCACGCAGTTTCCATTTTCCGCTTCGGAAAGAATAGATGTTTGCAAATAGTGCAGATAGTCGTCCCTGTCCTGGGAAAGCGCCGCAAAAAACGAGGGCTTGCGCTCGTCGTACTTCTTGAACTTCTTTTCCTCGATTCCGAACGACTGTATACGTTCTTCCAACGTGTCCTTGTCCACAAGGCGAAAGTTCAAAACCTTCGCCAACTCGCGAGCCGTCTCGTCGCCCAGGGCCGCCAGTTC
Organism: Treponema sp.; assembly: GCA_009786675.1. Next base: position 2,494 of record WQRP01000125.1, read on the forward strand.
ACGGGAAACAGTAATAATAGCCATTCCTAATCCTCCATTATCTGAATATCTGTATCTCGTTCCGTATTACGGCACCGCTTTCCGCCGTCTCGCGAGCCGTGTTCACTACCGTGTCCAGCATCGCCTGCGAGTTGGTCGCGCCGTACAACGTGACGACGTTGCCCGAAACGGCTATTTCAAGGAAACGGATGGGGAGTTCCTGTTCGTACAGAATGCGGTGTTTTACCTGGTGCTCAAGCATCATGTTTTTCAGGATTGCGCGGTTCTGGGCCTCTGCCCCTGGCGTAAAAATCCGGTTCTTGAACGAGTCCACGATCTCCGCGCAGTCCATGGGGCTGAAAATCCCGGTGTTAAAGGTAAGGTGGTAGTTCCCTGGATGCCTCCACTCGATGTCGAAAAAGGAACGGTGGAAACCAGCGCGATCCCTGTCGCTGCGATCAATAATCTGCTTCGCCCGTCGCTCGTCGCAGTGGAAATAGCTCTTTACGCGCTCCGTGCGAACGTCGTCCAGGGTGGAAAGGAACATGGAGACAAGGGCCGGCATACTTTTAAGGATTACGTTCGCCCCACGGCCGACAAGCACGCAGTTTCCGTGGTCAACCTCGGCGAAGATCGCCTTCCGCAGATAGTGCAGGTAGTCGTCCCTGTCCTGTGAAAGCGAGGCGAAAAATGACGGCTTGCGCTCGTCGTATTTCTTGAACTTCTTGGCCTTGATTCCGTACGATTCTATCCGTTTTTCCAGCGCGTCCTTGTCGACAAGACGGTAGCCCAGAATGTTTGCCAGTTCGCGGGCGGTCTCGTCGCCCAAAGCCGCCAGTTCGCGGGAAACCGTAATGATTGCCATGCTTTCGCTCCTTTGGTGTGTCGTGTCGGGCGTTTTCGTACGGAAACGGTGTTCGAAAAACCCCTTACCTGACTATAAATTAGTGCGGCGGATTTGTCAAAGCGAATTTGTCGCCGGCCGGGACACCGGCCAAGGCATCCTGGGTCATCCGTCCGGGATTATCCCCCAGAGATCCCCCGGCAAAAAAAAACTCGCCCGGCACCTGTTTTCCAGATACCAGGCGAGCTTTAAGCCGGAACCCTAGGCGAGGGAAACTCGCCGGTTCCTTCCATAGATTTCCTAGGGGACTAGTAGTCCATTCCCCCCATGCCTCCCATTCCGCCGCCGGGCATCGGCGGGGCTTCCTTTTTCTCCGGAATGTCGGTAATCGCGCATTCGGTGGTCAGAAGCAGGCTGGCGATGGACGCCGCGTTCTGCAGGGCGGAGCGGGTAACCTTCGCCGGGTCGATGATACCGGCCTTCATCATGTCCACCCATTCCATCTTGGCGGCGTCAAAGCCCACACCCTTCTGCTCTTTCTTGGCGCGTTCGGCGATGACCGCACCGTCCAGACCGGCGTTCTCGGCGATCTGGCGGATGGGTTCCTCAAGCGCGCGCCTGACGATTTTGAAGCCCACCTTTTCGTCGTCGGTAAGGCCAGTGGTGTCGGATTCCTCAAGGGCAAGGGCCGCCTGTATAAGGGCGATTTCGCCGCCGGAAACGATACCCTCGTCGATGGCGGCGCGTGTGGCGGAAAGGGCGTCCTCCACGCGATGTTTTTTCTCTTTCAACTCGACCTCGGTGGCCGCTCCCACGTTGATTACGGCCACGCCACCAGCGAGTTTGGCAAGCCTTTCCTGGAGCTTCTCGCGGTCGTAGTCGCTGGTTGTGTCCTCGATCTGGGCCTTGATCTGGGCGATGCGGTCCTGGATGTCCTTCGCCTTGCCGCCGCCGTTGATGATCGTGGTGTTGTCCTTGTCGATTTTAACGGTCTTGGCCTTGCCAAGGTGGGAAAGCTCGGTGTTCTCGAGCTTCATGCCCAGCTCCTCGGTAATGACCTGGCCGCCGGTAAGAATCCCGATGTCCTCGAGCATGGCCTTGCGCCTGTCGCCGAACCCGGGGGCCTTTACCGCCACGGTCTTGAGCGTCCCGCGCAGGCTGTTAAGGACCAGCGTGGAAAGAGCCTCGCCATCGACGTCCTCCGCCACGATAAGCAGGGGCTTGCCGCTCTGGGCGACTTTTTCCAGCATCGGGAGCATGTCCTTCATGCTGGAGATCTTCTTGTCGTGGATCAGGATGAACACGTCCTCGTAAACCGTGGTCAT
>WQRP01000126.1 GCA_009786675.1 Treponema sp.
CAGTCCGTGCCCACAAGGGAAAGCGCCAGCGAGGGTATGCCGTAAAACGCGCCCTGTCTGGCCGCCGCCGCCGTTCCGGAGAACACGATGTCGGTCCCCAGGTTGGCGCCCCGGTTTATGCCGGATATAACCGCGTCTGGAGGGGCCTTGCTAAGCTCCGGCATGGCACCCCTTAGGGCTACAGTTACGCAGTCCGCGGGCGTGCCGTCGAAAGAATAGCTGTCCCTTTCAATTTCGGCAAATTTGCGGGAACCCTTGAAGAAAGATATGGAATGGGACACGCCGGAGGCGTCAAACGACGGGGCGACCACGAAAACCCTGTGCCCGGCTTCGCGAAGGGCAGAGGCAAGAAGCAAAATCCCGGGGGAATCCACCCCGTCGTCGTTGGTCAAAAGCAGGCGCATCGGCCCCTCCCTAGAAACATCCGTCAATCGGAAACCATCCGGCTTCCCGTGGCGATTTTTACCTCGTGGAACTGCGGATGAAAGCCGAATATCCGTTCGTAGTCATCAAGGCGCTGGCGGTATTCCTCGATGGCCTCGCTTTTTACTATGGCGTAGGTGCAGCCCCCAAAGCCGTGGCCCGCCATCCTCGCCCCGAACACCCCCAGGGTCTCCTGCGCCCGTTTTACCATCCAGTCTATCTCCGGGCAGCTTATCTCGTAAAGATCCCTAAGACCCTCGTGGGAATGGAAAATCAGCCGCGAAAAGCCGGCCATGTCGGCGCGGCGAAGAAGATCGGCGGCGTCGGCCACCCGCTGGATTTCCTGCACCACGTGCAGGCTTCTGCGGCGCACCTTCTCGGGAAGGTTCCCCATCGATTCCATAAGGTCCAGCGCGGCGAATTCCCTTAGGCTTGCCCCCTTGCGGCCCTGCGAAAGCATCCCCAGCGCGGCGGCGACGTTGTCCGTCCGGGCGTCCAGTTCCGCCTCGACCCCTATGCGCGGGACGCGGGAATCGGTGATGACGATTTTGCAGCGGGAAAAGGGCGACTTGATTCTTGTTACGCTAAGATTAGATTCATCCACCACCAGAAACTGATCGTTGCGCGCGGAAAGCCCGACAAGGTAGTCCACAAGGCCAGGATCCTTTTCGAAGTAAAGCAGGTGGACGTCCGCCAGCCTTCTGGCCAGATCCGCCTCGCCCATCTTCGCCTTAAGAAGCCCGCGCAGGGCGACCGCCGAGGCGACCTCGATGGCCGACGAGGAAGCCAGCCCGACGTGCTGGGGAATGTCCCCCATGACGGTAAAGTTCAGGCCCTTTACGGGAACGCCCATGTCGACGAAGATCTGCAGGGCCACTTTTGCGTAGTTTGCCCAGCGATCCTCCCTTTTGTACTTTAGGCTTGCCAGCGTGGTCCGCTTGCGCTCGCCCAAATCCGGGGCGTAGAAACGAAGGGAATTGTCCTTTCTGGGGCTTACCGCGACCTTTATGCAGCGATCTATGGCCGCCGAAAGGTACAGGCCGGTGCCCAGGTTGCCGTGCTCGCCCAAAAAATGAATCCTGCCCGGAGCCTGGGCGACAGCGACGGCGGTCGTTTCCGCGGGGGTCGCCGCCTTGGCCGCGCGCCTCCCCGGCGCATCCGATCGGCTTGAATCCAGCTCATATTCCCTGCGGTGGACAATACCTATATCCAACATTCCCTGCAAACCTCCGCACGATTGAGCCGACCACCCGAGGGGCAGTCCACGAGCCTTCATGAGATTATACAAAAAAACGCCGGCTTGTTCAAGAAGCAGGTTTTAAATGAAGGCGAGAAAATTTCGACAATCAGGCGTAAATCGAAACAAGCTACTCTGTTTTGGCGATTCCGACCTTGTTTATGCGGTTGCCGTCCATGTCCAGTACCGTGAAACGATAGCCCCGGTACGCGAAACTGTCCCCAGCGGACGGCAGTTCCCCGGCCAGGGAAAGCACCAGGCCGGCGAGCGTGTGGTAGTCGCCGGATCCGGCCAGGCCAGGCAGGGAAAGAAGGCCGGAGATCTCGTCGATGTTGAGCCCGCCGCTGACGACCAGGGATCCGTCCTCGTTTTGCACCGTCCGATCCTCTTGCCCGGACGGGGCGGCAAGCTCCCCGACGATTTTTTCCATAAGGCTCCAGGCGGAAACCATCCCGGCGAACCCGCCGTACTCGTCCATCACGAACAGGAAGTCGGCCTCGCCCCGCCGGAGGGCCTCGAAGGCCTTAAGCGCGGGCATGGTCTCCGGGGCGAACGAGGCCTTTTTCATTATCGCCCCGAGGCCGGCGGGGGCGGGGCCCTTGAGCGACTCGGACGCCATGTCCAGGATTATGTCCTCCGGGTAGGCCGCGCCGATAATCGCGTCCAGGGTGCCGTCGGCAACCGGGAAACAGCGCTGGGCCTTGTTCTCCAGCACCTTTTCCAGGATATCCCGGGCCGGGGTGTTGATGTCCAGCCACTGCACCTCGGAACGGTGGGTCATGAAAACGCCAAGGGGGCGATCCCCAAGGTAAAAGACCCCTTCGACCATCGCCCTTTCGCTGCTCTCGACTATGCCGGACCTCTCGCCCTCGATCAGGGCGTGGCGAAGCTCGTCCTCGGTCATGCCCTCCCTGGCCGTTTTCGGGGGGAAGACCCGGCGAAGCAGGCCGCCGAATATCCGGGCCAGGAACATGAAGGGCAAGAGCGGCAGGCCGGAAACCTTTGCCGGGAAAAGAAGGGCGGACGCTATGCGCTCCGGCGCGAAACGGGCGGCGCTCCTGGCCAGGTATTCGGTGGCGAGTATCCCGGAAACGACCAGCGCGGCCAGGAACACGACCGCATAAACGCCTTCGGCGGTTCCGTACATAAGTGCATGTTCGTATAGAGCCCGATTCTGCACCCAGAGCACGTCAAACTCCCAGCGCCCCGCGGCCAGCCCGGCAAGGGCCGCCGCCAGGCCCCGCAGCGAGTGCATCCAGAAGCCGGCCACCGCGATATTCCTGCCCGGGCTATCCAGGGCGGCCAGGACCCGCCTTAGCCTTCCGGCCCTGGCGATTTCCCGGCGGTAACCCACGCTTCCCCGGCGCTTGGCGGCGGCGCGTTTTTCGGCCTCGTCTGCCTCGCGAATCAGGCCGGCCTTCCTGGCCGCCTTTAGGGACTGCTCGAAAAGGGAAAAGAAACCGCTGGCGAAAACCAGGGCGGCGGAGGCGGCCAAGGGCAACAAAAAAGCGGGGGACCACACGATTACCCCTCGACCTCCTTGGGGGAGAGGGCGCGGACGACGGAAACCCCGTCCTCGCTGGTCTTTAGGATTCTGACCGTGCCGTCCAGGTTGGTTTCCCCAAGGATCTGCACGACCGGGTAGTACGGCTTTTTCGGGTTTATGTCCACAACCTGCCCTTTCCTGCCGTCGGACAGCATAACGTACAGGCCGATGGGGAAGACCGACAGAGAGGACACAAGCGCGCGGATCACCTTCTCGTTGTACTGCTTGCCCTCGTTTTTCAGAAGCTCCATCATCCCGGTATGGCTGTCCACGGCCTCCCTGTGGGGGCGAGCCGCCGAAATCGCGGAATAGGAACAGGCCACCGCGATAATCTTCGAATACAGGTGGATGTTTTCCGACGTTTTCTGCTTGGGGTAGCCGGATCCGTTTTCGCGCTCGTGGTGCTCGAGCACCGCCCTGCTTACCGCCGGGGGAAAATCGAACGACTTCAGAAAATTGTAGCCGATGATCGGGTGTATGTAGATTAGCTTTCGTTCCTCTTGGGTAAGCTCCCTTTTGCCAAGATAGCTTTCGGGCGGAAGCCTGAGCATTCCGATTTCGTGCAGGAGGGCGGCAATCCCAAGCTCCATGAGCCACTGATCCGAAAATTTCATGGCGTCGCCGATTACGATGGCTATAACGGCCGTGCTCATGGTGTGGTAGACAAGGTAATCATCGTCCTTGGCGATCGTTTGCGGCTGAATCTGCAGGATAAGCCGGTAGTCCTTCCGGATTGCGTCCAGGATGACCTTGAAGTTCCCCACAAGAAAGCTAAAGTCCAGGTGGTTCCTGGTGGAAAACCTGTCGAAGAGCGCCCGAACGTACTTCTCGAACGAGATGTGAAACCTTTTGGCGGATGACAGCCTGTCCATGTCGGGCAAATGGGAGCTAACCGCCGCCGGATCCGGCTGGCTGGCCTTTACCTCGATCGGCGGGGGGGACTGTTTCGACGGCTCCCCCTCGCTGTAGACGTCGGTAAAGTCCCATTCGGACAAAAGAGCCACCAGGCTCTTGTTAAAGGAGATCTCCGGCGCGGCTATGACGAATTTTTTGTCCAGGTACGCCGCCTTGCTGAAATGGCTTGGAAGCGGTATCTCCTTGACCTTAAAATTGTTCATGTTGACGCGCCCTTTCTTTTTCCTCTATCATCTATTCCACAGGTTCGCTGTATACGATAAATTCTACTACATTTTGCGCTGGATTTCCAGCATTAATACCGAGGGGTTACAATGAGGAACATTGAAAAATCATCGAAGCTGGATAACGTCTGCTACGATATCCGGGGCATGGTACACAAAGAAGCCAAGCGACTTGAGGACGAGGGCTTCATAATAACCAAGCTGAACATAGGCAACCCCGCGCCCTTCGGCTTCAACGCCCCCAGCGAGATTCTGCGCGACGTGATCGCCAACCTGCACAACGCCCAGGGCTACGG
>WQRP01000127.1 GCA_009786675.1 Treponema sp.
CTTCGTAATACCGCGAGGGCGAAATCAAAGTGATACCTCCTGTCCTTGGGCCAGATGCGCCCGGCTATTTCAGGCGTGTACAATTCCTTTATCGTTTCAACTCCCCATAGAGCCACAACATAATGCCAGGGAAGACGCTCCAGCGAGCGTACGAAAAGCTTGTCCCGTGTGAACGCTCCCGATGTCTCAAGCCTGCCTTCGACGACCGCAAGCATATCCTGGTGCTTGTCCAGGTAATCCCAGTTAAGAGAGGACATAAGCTTTAGCTTTTCGTCATAACCTATCTTCATCATTCCATCGTCCGCGCGGGAACCGAAAAGCCAAACCTGGGCATCGGAATCGACGGCTTTTACCGCCTCAATTATGGCGCTCGCCTCGTGTTCCGTTATCCGCATATACGACTACCATAGCTATCAGGCGCCTTTTGTACAACAGGGCTTGTCATCGAATCCAAAGAAAATGCCGTTTTTTTAAAATTTCACATTGTTCCAAGCGGTTTGGAAGCAGTTGCGAGACGATGGGGAAAGCCAGGCAGCCGCCGAAACAGGCTTGCCATGGTGCATACAAGGAAATCCAGCGAGCCGCTGAAAAAAGCCCAACGGCCCTCCAACATAACCTGTTGCGTATTTTGCGGAACCCCAAAACCAACGGTTTAAAGGAGACCTGTCTTGCAATCGTATCAGATGGCGAAATATTTTTCAAGCGTCCGGAGTATTTATTGATTTTCAATCGGTTTCGTGGGAAGGCTAAAAAATACCTCAAATTATCTAATTATACTTGCCGGCCAACTGTCCGCAGGCCGCGTTTATGCTCCTTCCATGCGAAACCCTTACGTTTACCTCTAGCCCGGCGCTTTCCAGCCTGTTCCTGAACTTTGCCATTTCCTGCCTGTCCGGCTTTCTTATCTGGCTATTGTTTGTCTCGTTGTATTCCAACAGGTTTATCATTACGTTCTGGTTGCGAAACCATTCCGCCAGTTGGTGTACGTCCGACGGCCTGTCGTTTATGCCGGGCAACAGCAAATACGCGATTATTATCTTTCTGTTGTGCCTTAGCGAATAGGACAACGCCGCTTCCACCGTCTGGCGAATATCGTCGCCGCGCATTCCGGGCACGATATAGTCCCTTACCTTTTGCGTCGTGGCGTGCAGGGACAACACCAGCTGGATCTTTATGTGTTCCTCCCTTAGTTTTTTAAGCGGCTTTACCGGCCCGATTGTCGAGACCGTTATCCCGTCGGTGGGGAAATCCAGGCCGTTTCTGTCCCGCAGGATATGGACGGCCTTTATCAGGGCGTCGTAGTTGTGCAGCGGCTCCCCTATGCCCATAAAGATGATTCGGTTTACTTTTTCCCTTAACAGGACAACCTGCTGCACGATTTCCGAGGGGGTCAAATTCCTGGCAAGCCCGTTCCTGCCGGATTCGCAAAAGGCGCACCTTACGGCACAGCCGACCTGGGAGCTTATGCAGGCGGTTACGCCCGTCTTTCGTTTTATGCAGACAGCCTCCACGCACTTGCCGTCGGGCAGTTCGTAGACGTATTTTTGCGTGTCCGCGTCCCGGAAGATATCCCTTGCCCGCACCGTGTACGGCTTTTTCTTGGACGCACCCTTGTACAAACCAGAGTACAGCGCCTTGGCGTCGGGTTCGCCCATGACCCGGGAAATTTCCTTAAAGGTAAACCCGAACGGATCGCCGGTAATATCGGCGGCGGAATACGGGCCAGCCGCTTTCACCGGCTTACTCAGGTTTCCCCGATTCAGCCGTCCACTGCGAAATGAAAACCTCGTGGGCCGCTATGGTCGCCGCCAGAGCCGCGTCCTGCAGGCCGCCCCGGCCGCCCTGGTCCGCCCCGTCCAGGATACGCAGATGCCTAAGCTTGGCCTCGATATCCGCCACCGTAAGATCCGGATCCGCGGCCCTGCGGCGTTCGAGCCCCCGCATTTCGGCCTCGAAGGTTTCGTCATACTTTACGTCTCGCCAGTCATTGGAAGAACCCATACCCTAACCATCCTTTGCCTGGACTATAGCCAGCGCCAGAAAATACGTCTTAACATCCGCCTTAGCCCCATGGGCTCAAGCGACAGCACCAGGGCGATCGGAAGCATGAGCATCTGATCGGTAAGGTTGTCCTGCCAGAACCGGGGGCTAAGCCTTATCAGCATGGAGGCGAATATTCCCAAAACAACAAGAAGCCACAGCACCCTAATCCAGAACTCCGGCCACAGGCGCTTGTGGTAATTGTCCGCGGCCGCGTAGCGTATGCCCAGGGGGACAAGCGCCAGGAGCAATGGGCCGGAAAAAAGAATGTTTGCGTTGCCGAAGGTGTAGTCGTGCTCGGTAAAGTTGGCCAGGAAAAACAGCATCAGCCCCGCGCCGCCGAAAAGAAGGCCGGAAAGGCTGTGGAAAATGCCCAGAACCACCTGCCCAAAGGCCGGGGACTTTTTAACCTGCACCCAGAACAGCCCGGCCAGAACCAGGGCCAGAACCAGGCTAAAGGCAAGCTGCCTAGGCCACTGCGTAAGCGGGGTCTCCAGCACCTCCGGCCGGCCGGCCGACATAAAAACCTCCTCCCTGTCCGAAACCAGCCGGCGCGTTACCCCGTCCAGATCGACGAACTCGAAACCGGCGATGTTTCTTGCCGCCTCGGAAGGCAGGAACATCTCGTCCCAGGCCGTGGTTGGAACGTCGATAACCTGCCCCATCCAGAAATTTAGAATCCAGTCGATAAAGGGCGAGTGCCAGGTATGCCGGCGGACGTGCTGGCGCAGGGTAAAGCGCCCGGGCTCGTCGGCGAACCGCCCCTTGAACTGCCCCCCGGTCGCCATGTCTATAAGGTACAAAAGGGGCGTGACGCAGTTGTGCCTGAAATGGTGGTACAGGTAGTCCCTGTTTTCGGGAAGCACGTCCCATTCCGCCTGGCGGAGTATCATCTCGCGCTTTTCGGGGGGAATGTCCAGGGTGTACACGATTATGTCCCTGTTGGCGTTTATGTAGTTGGCAAAGCCGACCCAGGTCGGCAGCATCCCGGTCGAAAAGATCAGCCGGCCGAGGGCAAAGTTCGTGAAAAAACCCGGACCCTCGATAAAGAAAAGGCCGTAGTCGTACAGGTAGCTGCGTCCGGTGGCGGCGTCGTCGATTATCATGGCGATATGCCCCCACCAGAAGTACAGCTCGGTTCCGGGGCCGAACACCGCAATCCTTATGGTAAGGTCGTCGCCGCGGCCCGTCGGCGGATCGTGCAGGGTCGGCGCGGGCGTCTGCTCGGGCAGTCCCTGGGCGTACAGCGTCGTCTTGGCGAAGTTCTGCAGGGCGACCATGCCCAACATCATGGCCAAAACCAGCAGGACACAGAACACAACCCTTCCGGCAATCCTACGCATCTACCGCAGTTCCATTATAATCCGGTATTTCAGGTAGATTTCCTCCAGGGTATGCCTGGGACCCGGCGCGGACAGCCTTTCGCGAAAGTTGCAGGCGTCCCTTCGCTCGATAAAAAAGTCGTAGAACGTCCTTGGATCGGCCTCGTCTATCCCGAAAAAGGCCGGGTTCGAGTCCATGTATTGCCTGATGCCGTCGAGGCCGACCGCGTCAATGCCGCGAAGGGCAAGCTCGCTACGAACCTTCTGAATTTCCTCCCAGGAAAGGCCGAACATGAATTCCTCCAGGGCCCACCGCGTCTGATCGTTGCCGGATTCATTCACAAGGAACTCCCGCCAGTCCTCTTCCAGATCCATCGTAAGCCTAATAAGCTCCGTGGTGCCGTCCATGGTCCCAAAGTTGGGGGGACTGGAGTTCCGGGCGAGCCAGAGGGAGGAAAGCGCCGAAAAATGGCGCACGCCGCGCAGATCCACGCCGCTGTCCCACAGCGCGACAAGATCGCTGGCCAGGCTGGACTTCGTGTCGCGGGAAAAGTTGGGATCGTCCAGGCAAGAGAAATACACCGTCTCGGCTATAAGGGTGCTGATTACCGAGAAAACGATTTTCCGCACCTCCCCACGGAAATCCCCCCTTTCCCTCGTCAGGTTGGCGAGCAGCGAGAAGGCGTGGAATTTGGCGACAAGGAAGCTCCTCATGGCGACAATTTTGGTCGGTATCCGCAGGAGCAGGGACGACGACGAAAAGGTCAGCAGCGATTCGACAAGGCGGCACTCGTCCAGAACCTCGCCCCTAAGGGACTGGGCGTCGCGTATCGACGGGTAGGCGAAAACCGCCTCGCCCAGGGCGCGCAGCCTGAAAAAGCTTTCGCCGGCCACCCTGGCGTCTTCCGGATGGTATTCCCCAAGCCACGCCTCGATTTCGCCGACAAGCCGGTTTTCAGACTCGGTCAAAGCCGCCGATGTGGTGTTGATTGTTCCAGGGGCTACCATACACATAATAATACCATCGGGAAAAGTTTGTTTCAACTAGAAAATCGACCCCCGGCCCGATTTTCAGGAAACCCCAAAAGACAGCCAGACCAGGGGGACGAACACTGCCGGAACCAGGTTGGCAACCCTGATCTCCGGGATCCCCAGAAAGTTCAGGCCAATCCCGGCGATAACCAGGCTGCCCACCGCGGACATTTCCCTGATAAT